>JAEESL010000006.1 GCA_016286345.1 Dehalococcoidales bacterium
GAGAAAACAAATATTAGTAAGATAGATGCCAGTGAACTTGCACTTAATGACAGATTGATCTATATCAATCGAGTCACCAAGGTACTCAAGGGCGGCAAACGACTTGCATTCGCAGCTCTGGTAGTAACCGGTGATGGTGAAGGCCATGTAGGCATCGGCACTGGTAAATCCAGCGAAGTTCCTGATGCTATCAACAAGGCCAATGCCGTAGCCAGAAAACATCTTGTCAAAGTTGAACTCGACGGTACAACCATTCCTTATGAAGTCCGTGCTCAGTTCGGTGGCGCAGATGTTCTTCTTAAGCCTGCTGCAAAGGGTACCGGTATCATTGCAGGCGGCAGCATCCGTGCTGTTGTTGAAACCTGTGGTATCAAGGACATCCTTACCAAGTCGATGGGCAGCGCAAACAAGACCAATGTTGCAAAGGCAACAATGATTGCTTTGGCTTCATTGAAAAATCCTAAAGCAGAAGTAGCCAAGAGAAAAGCTGCTCCAAAAGCTGAGGAGGAATAATAATGGCTAATGAAGCAACAAAACTTAAAATAACCTGGATCAAGAGCACGATCGGATGCCCAAAGGATCAGATCGCCACTATTGATTCACTTGGACTTAAGAGACTCAATGACTCTGTAATCAAGGAAGACTGTCCTTCATTACGAGGCATGATCCTCAAAGTCCGACATTTGGTATATGTAGAGGAGGCTGAATAATGCAGCAGCATGAATTATTCCCTGCTCCTGGTTCCAGAAAGAACGCTAAAAGAGTAGGCCGAGGCAACGGCAGCGGACATGGTACTTATTCCGGAAAAGGATGCAAAGGTGCCAAGGCACGAGCCGGCAAAGGTCCACGACCTGGATTTGAAGGCGGTCAGCTTCCTATCGTAAAGCGACTTCCTGAAAAACGAGGTTTCAGAAATATTTTCAGAGTTGAGTATCAGGCAGTAAATCTGGCGGCACTTTCATTTTTTGATGCCGGCACAACTGTCGATGCCGATGCTTTGGTAAATGCAGGAATCATCAAAAATACAGATAAACCGATCAAAATCTTAGCTTTTGGATCAATCGACAAAGCTCTTAATGTTGTTGCCGATAAATTCTCTGCCGCAGCAAAAGAAGCAATCGAAGCTGCTGGCGGTAAAGCAGAGGTGAAGGAAGATGGCGAAGTCTAACACACCAAGGTTTTTACAGGCGATAATTGATGCTTTCCGCTTGCCTGAATTACGCAAGAGAATATTGATTACGCTTGGTATTTTGGTCGTGTTCCGTGTGCTCGCGCATGTTCCTGCACCGGGTGTTGATTCCGTTGCTTTAGCTGAGATGATGGAATCAAACGCAATGCTAGGTATTTTTGATCTGTTCAGCGGCGGCGCTTTCTCAAACTTCAGTATCGTTGCTATGGGCGTATACCCGTATATCACTGCAAGCATCGTGATCACGCTTATGCAGCCTGTCATTCCACAGTTGCAGATGCTGGCTATGGAAGGTGAATCAGGCCGTGATAAGATCACTCTGATCACTTATATCCTGACTATTCCTCTGGCAGCACTTGCAGCTTATGGTCAGATTGTGACACTTCAGAATCAGAGCGCACTGGCAGACACCTCAGTTCTCGGTACTATTGCCCTGATTTTGACTCTTACTGCAGGTACATTGATTCTGGTATGGTTAGGTAATCAGATTACAGAATATGGTATTGGTAATGGTATTTCCATTATCATCTTCGCTGGTATCGTTGCCGGTCTTCCTGAAGACATCGGACGAGCTTTCCTCGCAGGTGAACAGGGACAGTATATTGGACTTATCGTCTTTATACTCCTTACTATTCTGGAAACCTACGCTATTGTTGTCTTCTCAGAAGCACAACGAAGGATTCCGGTCCAGTATGCGCGCACCCAGTTCCGTGGCGGAAGAATGTACAGATCTGCCGGATCCAATATCATTCCTATCCGTGTCAACACAGCAGGCATGATTCCTTTGATTTTTGCAATCGCTATCGTTTCACTTCCTGCAATGATTGGAAGCTATTTTGCCAATGGCAGTGCTACTGAACCTAACTTCTGGCAGCATGTTGTGAATATTTTCTCATCCAGTGCCAGTTTGCCATTGGGTCTTGTCTACTGGGGTCTTTATTTCATCCTGGTGTTTGCTTTTACCTTCTTCTATACACAGGTGATGTTCCAGCAGCAGGATATTCCCGGTAATCTTCAGAGAAACGGCGGTTTTATTCCTGGTATCCGACCGGGCAAACACACTCAGGATTATCTCAACAGTGTAACGATGAATATCACATGGGCAGGTGCTCTTTATCTGGCTGTGATCGCTATTCTTCCTTTCATTGCAAGAGAGATCACTGATGTCCAGCTTCTTCAGATTTCATCAACCGGTATGCTGATCGTTGTCGGTGTTGTTATCGATACTATGAATCAGTTAGAGGGACAGCTGGCAATGCGAAGATACGAAGGATTTATTAAATAGGAGCTGATTATGTGTAAAGATTTAATGGTTGTTTTTCTGGGCGCTCCTGGTGCTGGTAAGGGTACACAGTCTGATGTAATTGCAGACAAAATGAGCATGGCTCATTTATCCAGCGGTGATCTGTTCAGAAAAGCTGTAGCTCGTGGCGACGAATTAGGCAAGATCGTTGAGTCATATATGAAATCCGGCGCACTTGTTCCTGATGAAATTACCACCAAAACCGTTTTGACACATATGAATAACGAAGGAATCCGCAGAGCAATTCTGGACGGATTCCCTCGTACCATCAGCCAGGCCGAATCGCTTGACAAAGCTTTAGAAGCTGATGGCAGAAAACTTGATGCAGTTATATTGATTGATGTTCCCGATGAAGAACTGATCAGACGACTTGCAAGCAGATGGGTCTGCCGTGAATGTCAGACTCCTTACAACTACCCTGACGGACCTCAGGGTGCACGTTGCAAGTGCGGTGGTGAACTCTTCCAGAGAGCTGATGATAAACGTGAAACTGTTGCAAACAGACTTGATGTTTATCAGAAAAATACTGCTCCATTAATTGAATATTACGAGAAACAGGGGAAACTCATCCGCGTCAGCGGAGTAGGTGACATAACGGAAATTTCTCACCGAATCACCGATGCGCTTGTAGAACTTTAATAAATGCATATAACTTTAAAAAGAGAACCCCAGCTGAGGCTGATGCGAGAGTCAGGTGCTATCACGGCAACTATTCTCCAACTGCTGAAAAAATCAGTAAAAGCGGGTATGACAACAAAAGATTTAGATATTATTGCTGAACGTGAAGCTAAATCTCTAGGTGCAAAACCTGCGTTTAAGGGGTATAATGGTTTCCCGGGTTCTGTGTGCATATCGATCAATGATCAAATTGTTCATGGAATTCCTGGAAAAAGGATAATTGAAAATGGAGATATAGTCTCCTTCGATTTTGGTGTAATCGTTGGTGGCTTCTATTCCGACTCGGCAATTACTGTACCTGTCGGTGAGGTCAGTGCGCTTGCACAGAATCTGATTGCTGCGACTGAAGGGTCGCTTATGGCAGGTATTGCCCGGGCTCACGCCGGTGCAAGACTAGGAGACGTATCAAGCGCAGTGCAGAACTATGCTGAAAACCTTGGCTTCAGTGTTATACGCGAGTATACGGGCCATGGAGTAGGTAGGGATCTGCATGAAGATCCTTTAGTTCCGAACTTCGGCGTTGCTGGTCGAGGTTTGGAATTAAAGAACGGCATGACATTGGCAATTGAGCCGATGTTGGCCACTGGTACATGGAAAACAAAGGTCGGTGCCGACCATTGGCTGGTAAGCACTTTGGATGGTGGTTTGTCTGCTCATTTTGAACACACTATCTGTGTGAGAAATGGGGAGGCAGAAATTTTAACTAAAATAAATGAGTAAAAAAGAAGATGGCAAAAAAGGATTCGTTAGAGGTTGAAGGCGTAGTAACTGAGGCATTACCTAATGCGACTTTCATGGTCAAGTTAGCTAATGAAGCAACTGTTCTTGCCCATATCAGCGGCAAGATCAGAGTGCATTATATCAGGATTCTGCCAGGTGATAAGGTCTTAGTCGAATTATCACCCTATGATCTTACTCGTGGCCGAATAACGTATCGTTTTAAGTAGCTTCAATTTTCTAAGGAAGGTAGTCATGAAAGTAAGAGCATCCGTAAAACCTATATGTGACAAATGCAGAATCATTCGACGACACGGTGTCGTACGAAACATTTGCACCAATCCAAAACATAAGCAGAGACAAGGTTAAAAGGAGATAAACAATGCCTCGTATTGCTGGTATAGATATTCCACGAGATAAACACATTTTGTTCTCAATTCGATACATCTATGGTATTGGCCCTGCCAAAGCCAAGGAGATTATTGAGAAAGCAAACATTAACCCAACCACTAAGGCCGATGATCTGACCGAAGAGGAATTAAACCGACTTCGAGAAATCATCGATAAAGATTATATTGTCGAAGGTGATCTTCGAAAACAGGTCAATATGGACATCAAGCGGCTGATTGATGTCGGATGTTACCGCGGTATTCGTCATCGACGCGGTCTCCCTGTTAACGGACAGCGAACCAAGACAAACGCTCGTACTCGAAAGGGTAAGCCTAAGACAGTAGCCGGACGTGGTCAGAAACGTGGCGCAAAGAAATAATCAAAGGTAGTTATTTAGGAGATATTTGATGGCACAGCAAAAGAAAACGGTTAGGAGAAAGGACAAGAAGGTTGTACCTTCCGGAAAAGCCTTTATCCAAGCTACTTTCAACAATACCATCGTTACCTTGACTGATCCTCAGGGCAATGTCCTTGCCTCATCATCATCAGGTGCGAATGGTTTCAAAGGTTCACGAAAAAGCACTCCATATGCTTCACAGCTTGCTGCAACCGCAGCTGCCAAGAAAGCAATGGATATTGCCGGTTTAAAACAGATCGAAGTATATGTCAAGGGTCCTGGAAGCGGCCGAGAAGCTGCAGTCAGAGCTCTTCAGGCAGCCGGCTTACATGTAATTAGTATCCGAGATGTCACACCAATTCCTCACAATGGGTGCCGACCTCCTAAAAGGAGACGTGTATAATGGCTAGATATACTGAAGCAGTCTGTCGACTCTGCCGCCGATCAGGCGACAAGCTCATGCTCAAGGGCGACAGATGTTTAACAAAATGTACGTTCGACAAACGACCCAAGGCTCCCGGTCCTCAGTTGTCACGACGACGACGTTTATCAGACCGAGGCGTACAGATCAGACAGAAGCAGAAAGTTAAATATACTTACGGTTTACTTGAACGACAGTTCAGACGTTTCTTCGAAGAAGCAGAACGACAGCCCGGTATCACCGGTGACAATCTTCTTGTCTTACTCGAACGACGACTCGACAACGTAGTATACCGATTGGGTTTTGCCAATTCACGATCACAGGCTCGACAGCTCGTTAATCACGGTCACTTTATCGTTAATGGCAAGAAAGTTAACATTCCTTCATATCTCGTAAAAGAAGGCGATGTTATCAGCTGGCATGAATCCAGCCGCAAGACTGAATTCTTCAAATCAGCATCAGAAGCCATCAGCGGAAAAGTTATTCCCGGTTGGTTAACACTTGAAAAGAATCAAATGACTGGTCGAGTCTACACAATGCCTACTCCCGGTGACGTTGAAGCCACCTTCGATATGGCATCTGTGGTCGAGTATTACTCACGTTAGTAATAAACAAGGAGGCCAAAATTGGCTACCCTATCTTATCCGACAATTAAATGTGTTGAACAAGACGTCCATCATGGCCGTTTTGAAATTGAAGATTTGGAAAAAGGTCTTGGTATCACTCTGGGTAATTCTCTCAGAAGAACTTTGCTCAGATATCTTACCGGTTCTGCAATCACTTCAGTTTTCATCGACGGTGTAAAGCATGAATTTGCTCCGATTCCTGATGTTAAGGAAGACGTTCTTGACTTTTTATTGAATGTTAAAGCAATCAGATTGAGACCGGTCACTTCTGCCACCAGTGGCAAGATCATCCTTGAGAAATCAGGACGAGGACCTGTCTATGCATCTGATATAAATGTTGGAACTGATTACGAAATCGTTAATCCGGACCAGTATTTGGCTACAATTGACTCGAAAAACGGCAAACTCTATGTCGAAATGACTGTAGAAAGTGACATGGGTTTCAGAGCAGGCGAGGGAGAACCTGAACAGGTAGGTGCTATCCCTGTAGATGCTATTTTCTCTCCTGTTCGTAATGTCAATTACGAAATTGAACCTATGCATTCAGGTCATGAGAATAGTTTGGAAAAATTAACAATTGATATCTGGACTGATGGAACAGTTGAACCACAGGCGGCTTTAAGCCAGAGTGCAGCAATCCTGATCGACCAGTTCAGACCATTTGTTGATTTCGGTAAACCAGTCAAGCAGACTGTCAGCGTGGATGCTCCTTCAACTCCTGCCATCCCCGATGAAATCTATAATACAAAGATTGAAGCACTGGATCTTTCAGTCCGTTCAGTCAATTGTTTGCTCCGAGGTGGTATAGTCACCATTGGTGATTTACTCAACAAGAGCGAACGGGATCTCATGGGCTTACGCAATTTTGGTGTAAAGTCCCGAACTGAGGTCGAAGAAAAATTACGTGCATTAGGTATTGATTTCCCCAACAAGGGTTAATCAGAGTGCAGAAATACTAGGTGAAATAATATGAGACATCAAGTTGCAGGAAGAAAATTCGATAGATCAACTGACGAACGAATGGCCATGTACCGAAACCTTGTGACCAGCCTGCTTGAGAATGGTAAGATGGTTACCACTGAAGCTAAAGCCAAGGAAATTCAGGCTATGGCTGAAAAGATGATCACTCTCGGCAAAAAGGGCGACCTCAATGCCCGACGAAAAGCTCTTGCCTTCATTTACAAGGAAGATGTGGTCAACAAAGTTTTCGATGATTATGCCAAGCGATTTGCCGACAGAGCAGGCGGCTATACCAGAATCACCAAGCTTGTTCCCCGAGTCGGTGACGGCGCTAAGATGGCACAGATCGAACTGGTAGATTAATTTGTCAGACAATCATTCCGATGAGTTTTCCTCAGGTACTCGTTGGAAGTTAACAATGGAATATGATGGTACACGTTACGCGGGGTCGCAAAGACAGCCAAAGGAACCTACCATTCAGGGTGAACTTGAGGAAGCACTTTACAAATTGACAGGAACTCATATAAAAGTGAGTACAGCTGGCAGGACCGATTCCGGAACCCATGCTTTCGGGCAGGTGGTCAGTTTCACGACAACGGCTAACTTAGACAGCCGTGCGTTCGTGTTCGGACTGAACCACTTTCTTCCCGATGACATTGTGGTGAAGAATGCAGAGACTGTCAGTGCAGACTTTGATCCGAGAAGGGACGCTGTTCTGAGAGAATATGTTTACTGCATAATCAATTCAGACAACCGTTCACCGGTCTGGCGGAACAGGGCATATCAGGTGCCCGGTACGCTGGATGTTGAATTGATGAATGAAGCAGCGAAAATGTTGATAGGGACATATGATTTTGCATCATTTACTACAGAAATAGATGAAGGCAAAAGTTCCAGAAGGATCGTATATGAGTCTGAAGTCAGTCAAGAGAAAGATATTATCAGATACAGGATTGTAGCGAATTCTTTCTTGAGACATATGGTGCGGGTTATTGTGGGTACACTGATCCGCGTCGGCAAGAAGACGATGTCGCTTGATGAATTCAAGGCTTTGCTGGATTACGCCGAGATTTCAAAAGCGGGACCTGTCGCTCCTGCCTGCGGTTTATATTTAAATCGTGTAGAATATAGCAATTAATAAAAGGAAGTTTAATTAATGAAGACCTATACAGTTAAGGCCAAGGAAGTCAAACGCGAAACACGCGTAATTGACGCTGATGGCATGGTACTGGGCAAGCTTGCTACTGAAGCAGCCAAAATCCTTATGGGCAAAGATAAGGCAACTTATACTCCCTATATGGATACCGGTGACCGTGTTATCGTTATCAATGCAGCAAAGGTCAAAGTGACCGGTTCAAAATTAGAACAAAAAACTTACAAACGTCATTCAACTTATCCCGGCGGTTTCAGAGAAACAAAGATGGGTGATCTGTTGGAAGATAAACCTGAAGAGGTTGTCCGAAAAGCAATACGAGGCATGGTTCCCCGTGGTACCTTAGGCGATTCCATGATGAGCAAACTCACCATCTATGCTGATGACGCTAACGTTAAGAAAGATTAGGCACAGGAGATAAGAAATGGCTAATACTAAGAAATCATATGTTTGGGGCACTGGCCGACGAAAAACAGCTATCGCTCAGGTCAGATTATATGCGGGTTCAGGTTCCATCGTTATCGATGGCAAATCACTTGAAGAACGCTTTCCTGTTGAAACCCAGAGAATTACCATTTGCAAGCCACTTAACGTTACCGATACATTAAACAAATATGATATCGAAGTTAAAACCTGTGGCGGTGGCGTCAGCGGCCAGGCAGATGCAATCTCACTGGGTATTGCCAGAGCACTTCTTAAAGAGGATGAAGCTCTTAAAGAAAAGCTTCGTGCGGAAGGTCTCTTAACCCGAGATCCTCGTGCTAAGGAAAGAAAGAAGCCTGGTCTCAAGAGAGCTCGTAAAGATACTCAGTACACAAAGCGTTAGACTGTTCTTTTATTATTTGTTGCATATATCAAAAAGGGAGACATTTTCGATGTCTCCCTTTTTTAGTACTTAATTGTTCTGTTATTATCAGGCTATACCGGCCAGTTTGGCACCTTCTTTAAGAAGGGCATCGACACGTTCCTTTGAGTCGGTTTCTGTATAGATCCTCAGCAAAGGCTCAGTACCGGAGAATCTGATGAGAAGCCACGAACCGTCTTCAAGATAATACTTGAATCCATCATCGGTCCTTACATGGTCAACCTTGACACCGAGAATCTCTTTCGGTTGGTTGGCTGCCAGTTTCTGAATGATCTCATATCGCTGTGATTCATCAAACTTAACATCATCCCGGTCATAATAATGAGGACCGACCAGATCATAAAGCTTGTTGATCAGTTCTGAAGGTTTCTTTCCGGTTCGGATCATAAGATCAATGAAGAACAGACCTGCGAGAATACCGTCTCTTTCGGGGATATGTCCGCGGAATCCGTATCCTCCTGATTCCTCTCCGCCGATCAGAGCATTGTTTTTGATCATGACAGGAGCTACATATTTGAAGCCTACATTTACTTCCTCAACAGGAACGTCATAAAGCTTGCCGAGCTTGTAAAGCATATTTGTGGTTGTAATAGTCTTTACGATCATGCCTTTTTCCTTGCGGACTTCCAGCATGTAGTATGCGAGAAGGGCGTAGACCTGCAGCTGAGTCAGGTATACACCGTTTTCATCTATTACTCCAAGTCTGTCTGCATCTCCGTCTGTTGCAAGACCTATGTCGTAATGTTCACTCTTGATGAAAGACTCCATTTTGTGAAGATTGGCATCAATCGGTTCGGGCTGATTCATGTCAGGGAAGTTTGGATTGATGTCGTTGTGAAGCTCTGAAACCTTTGCTCCGTTGATTATTTTCTTAAGATAGCCGATTCCTGCTCCGTGCATGGAATCGACCGCAATTTTCAGTTTGGAGTTTCTGATGTTATTGAGATCTACCAGCTCAGCGACATGTTTGTAGTAGTCCTCATAAAGATCAACATATTCAAATAAACCGTTAAGGGTTTCGGTTGCATTGACGGATTTAATGTCAGAATAATCGAGCTGTTTAATGTTTGCTTCAATGATTGCGACATCATCAATCGGAAGCGATGCTCCGTCAGATGATTTGATTTTAAAACCGTTATATGAAGCAGGGTTGTGAGATGCTGTGATTACGATAGCACCGGTTGCTTTTCTGGTAATGACCCCGTAGCTGGTTACCGGAGTAGGGACCGGATCATGTGAAAGATATGTGTGGATGCCGTTTGCAACCATGACATCAGCGGCTGCTTTGGCGAAAGCAGGGGAGCCGAATCGGGTATCATAGCCGATAACGACCGATGGCTTTTTTTCTTTTTTCAGAAGATAATCTGCTGTCGCTTGTGCACACAGTTTAACGTTTGCAATTGTAAACGTATCAGCGATGATGGCTCTCCAGCCATCAGTTCCAAATTTAATATCAGGTTTTTCCATAAGTTTAAGTGCCTTCTTCCCACCCGTTCAGATATGCGATCTGTTCTTCTGTAAGGGTATCTATTTCAATTCCCATAGCTTTAAGCTTGAGCTCAGCAATGCTGCGGTCAATGTCTTCGGGAACTGCATAAACATGTTTGGTGAGTTTGCCCTGATTTTTGATCAGGTATTCGACACTTAACGCCTGGTTGGCAAAGGACATATCCATTACTGAAGCAGGGTGACCTTCTGCAGCTGAGAGGTTGACGAGTCTTCCTTCAGCGATCAGATTGAGTCTTCTGCCGTCAGGCATGGTATATTCTTCGACCATCGGACGTACTGTTCTATGTGATACTGACATTCTTGTCAGCGCAGGGATATCTATTTCTGAATTGAAATGACCGGAATTGGCCATTACTGCCCCGTCTTTCATGTTGGCAAAAGCACTTTCGGATATAACGTTCTTGTCTCCTGTGACGGTGACATATATATCGCCTTTCTTGGCTGCTTCTGCAATAGGCATGACTTCATAGCCTTCCATGGCGGCTTCAAGTGCTTTTATCGGATCGACTTCGCAGACGATGACTTTCGAACCAAGACCTTTAACTCTCAGTGCAAGACCTCGTCCGCACCATCCGTAACCTGAAATAACGGCAGTTCTTCCTGCCCAGAGTATGTTGGTCGCACGGTTGATGCCGTCAACTGTACTCTGACCTGTGCCGTATCGGTTATCAAAGAAGTGCTTGGTCTGAGCATCATTGACATCAATAACCGGATATTCGAGACGTCCGTTCTTTTCCATAGACTGAAGTCTTACGACTCCTGTTGTGGTTTCTTCAGTGCCGCCGATGATATTGTTAAGAAGATCTCTTCGTTTTGTATTAAGTGTCGTCACAAGATCGGCACCGTCATCCATTGTTATTTGAGGTTCATGTTCGAGAACTGCATTGATGTGACTGTAATATGTTGCATCATCCTCACCTTTGATAGCGTTAATATAGATGCCCATTGAGGTGAGTGCAGCAGCTACGTCGTCCTGAGTGGAAAGGGGATTCGATGCACACATTACGATATCTGCACCGCCGGCCTGAAGAGTAAGTGCCAGATTGGCGGTCTCTGTCGTGATGTGCATACATCCGCCGATCCTGATGCCTGCAAGAGGCTTTTCCTTTTCAAAACGTTCTCTGATAAGTGTCAGAACGGGCATATCTCTTTTCGCCCATTCAATACGCATTTTGCCTTCATCGGCCAGGTTAATGTCTTTAATGTTATATGTTCTCATCGTTTATCTTATCCAGTATTTTTATTATTTTATCACCTAATGAGTCCATAGAACTGACAATTATCAGTGATGACGCAGGAATCTCATCAGGTTCTTCCAATGATGCCAGCTGCATTTTATATACATCGAAGGAACCGTCTGATGCAGTCTGATGATGGGATCTCTTTTCAAGATTGATGCGGGTCTGTTCCTCTGTCGTTTCAAATTTAAGACAGTAGAAGGCTGATCCTGTTTTCTTTGCGAGGTAATGAGCTTCCTCTCTGAAAGAACGTTTCAGAAATGAAGCATCCAGGATAACCGAATATCCGTGTGTGAGAGCATTTTCTGCCTCGCTGAACATTGCTGAATATGTTTTTGCCGTCTGGTCGTTACCGTACAGACCTGTGTTCAATTCTTTGTTTTTATGATCGTATATGGGAACATTGGCAAGATTTTTTCTGGTGATATCTGACGATATGTAAACCAGTCCGAGTTCTTTTGCCAGTTCCTTTGATACTTTGGATTTTCCGCAGGCAACTGTTCCGTAATTGATAATCAGTTTCGGACGTTTCGAGTAGCTTTCTGCAAGATTGATATATGATGAGGCCTGCTTAAAGCATTTTTTCTTTCCGTCTTCACTGATAAGCTTGTCATCGAGCTGGAAACAGTTCACCTTTGCTCTGACACATGCATAGTAGCATTTGAAGAAGCGGTTGAGTTTATATATCTCGGTATCTCCGCTCTTATTGATGTATTCCTTCAGGAATTCGAGTGCAAGATCTCCATGACCGGAATGGTCAAGATCCATGCACAGGAAAGATACTTCGGATGCAACATCGACACATCTGAACCTTTCATTGAATTCGATACAATCGAATACGAAGATCGGTTCATCAAAACAGATATGCTGGGCATGCAGGTCACCGTGACAGTCCCTGACTTTGTTTTCTTTGTTTCTTTTAACCAGCAGAGATCCGTTCTTATCAACAAAACCGCGGGTAAAACTGCAGATATTGTCGTACTGCCGCTGACTGAATACTCTTCCGATGTACGGAGCCAGCTGAGTGAAGTTTTCTTCAATATTGAATTTCAGTGTGTCAAGGTCAGCTATTTTTGAAATCTCATCTGAAGATTCTGCTTTACTGTGGAAATCCGACATGACATCTGCGACCTTTCGCATCATTTCGGGAGTCACTGCATCCTTTTCCAGCAGGTAATCCATGCATTTCTCATGCGGGATGAGATTCATTTTTACAACATAGTCGATAATATCTCCATTGCCTCCGACAGAAACTTTTCCGTCAGAAGAAAGAGTTACCGGTTCCACACCGAGATATACATTGGGTGCAAGTCGTCTGTTAAGTCTGACTTCCTGATTGCAGAAATACTTTCGGTTTTGCAGTGTGGTGTAATTTACATAACCCAGGTCGACAGGCTTTTTAAGTTTATAAACATAATCACCAGTAAGAAATATCACTGACATCTGAGTCTGGATGATTTCTATCTGTTCTTTTGTCTGATGCGGGTATGCGGATGGACTCTCTAGAGCTTTCAGTAAACCGGACAAGTCCATTACCGGGTTATTCCTGTTCCATATACTTGTTCATTGCATCGATGCCGGTTGAAATGGCTGTTGCAACGACGTTGATATCCTGCTGGTCTCGGAGAGGAGCCCCATCGATCAATACTCCAGGTTGAACGATATCTTTGAACTCATGTACAGGGAAATTAACTTTGGACCAGTCCAGGCACTGATGGCCGTAAGCTGAGCATAACTTGGCAATTACAAGCCCGGAAAGATGGATGATATGAGGATGATTATCCAGATCATAATTGAACTGGGCATCGAATTTCTGGAATTCTTCCATCCATCGTTCTGCGATTGTATCAAAAATATAGATAAGCTTGGTGCTGATTACTTCTTTGGGAAGATTGGAAGTCTCATCATGATCAGGCTGAGTATTGATCCATCTGTAGGTCTGGCTGAGCATGAGGAATGAGAATAAGAGACAGGTCTCATTTGCTTTGACCAGGGAACCCTCTCTCCAGTAAGGTCGGATACCGGCACAATTATTTACAAAGAGCTCAGCCGCAACTGTGCCACCCATGGCCAGTGAATGAAGAAACTTGTCCTCCTGCGGTGAGACGATTACTTTGGGAAGTTTTTCTTCCATATTGTTCCAAACTTCATCAAAAAGTTTGCTGTTCTGTTCTTCGAATTCTGAGCTCATTATATAAATCTCCTTATGATCGATTAAGATCTTCTTAACGATTTATTCAGTATAGACGATAAATCAAAATAACGCTATTTATTCTTCAAGCAGGGATCTCAGCGTGTTGGACAGTTCAACTGTTATCTGAAGAGCTTTCTCTGCTGTCGCTTCATCAAGACATGCAAGACCGCATTCAGGTGTTATAAGACTGTTGCTGTACAACTCTTTGCTGTCGATCCCGTGGTTGATCATTTCGAGCATGAGTGCATTGTACTGAAATGCCAGCTGGGGAACAGTCAGAGAGTTCAGCTGGCTTTCTCCAGTCGGAACAATACCCCAGGCAATACTTCCTCCCAGTTCAAGGTAGGTGGAAACTGCAAGGGGAGTGAGGAACATGCGCTGTCCGTATTTCACGGCATCAAAACTGATGATGTTCGGAGCTGCTTCCATTACCACAGGCCAGTTTATATCAGCGCAACAGTGGAAAGCGGAATTACCGCTGACTGCACTGAAAACATCTCTGAGTATGGATATAACATGGTCATATGAGAGCCCGTATTCAACTTTTTCAATTTCCGTAAATGAAGGTTCATCAAAACAAATCAGAGTTTGCTGACCGTAGTTCCTCAGCAACTGGTCCATCCACATAGCTTTCAGTCTGACATGCTTGGTTATAAGTGTCAGTATTTCAGGATCACCAAGCAGGTTATTGCCTTCAGGATCATAGATATTTGCTGCAAGTGTGATAGGACCGCATAACTGTCCTTTAATGAACAAAGGATTATCTGTTCCGTTCCTGATCATTTCATAAAGACCTGCAGCAGCATCTTCAGGAATGGCTGATTTTGAAGGGTCATCATTTTTTATACGGGTAATAAAATCCTGCAGTTCATTCATGTCAGCAGATTCAATGTCCAGGATACACTTTCCATCCTGGACTTTAAGTCCCGGAAGACCAATTGCCGTCTGTAATATCATGCCTTCCTTTGGATCTCTGTTCGGAAGCTGAGGAAATGCAGGTGCTTCTTTCAAAGTATCCTTTACGACTTTGAAGGCTTTCTTAACATCTTTGTGGGGTAGTGAACCGACCATGGTGGGAAGAAAGTAATAATTAGTCAGCATTTTAATACCTCATTAGTTAATATTGTGTTTTTTGATATCGTAATTGAATGTCAGCGGTGATATGCTGTCATCTATCCTTTCGATTCCTTCTTCGGCAGCATTACGGACTCTCTCGCTGTCATTGTTTCTGAGTGATTTCAGAATATCCTTTGTTCCGCTGCCTCCGATTTTACCAAGAGCAACTGTGACTTCATAGATGACCTCTTCGTCTTTTTCAATCAGCAGTGATGTCAGATGAGGAAGAAACTCTTCGGATTCAATATCACCGGCAGCCTTGATAGCTGCTATAAGTATCTCATGATCTTCTGAATCCAGATAATTGATAACCGGCTGGATCCAGATATCATCAAGATTTCTTCCCATACTGGTCAGAGCGGCAATCGTATATGACTGGTCATTCTTCATCTGGGCATCACCGATTGCTTTAATGATGCCAGGTGATGAAAGCGGAGCTGCGGAGACAAGCGCCATACATCTTACTCTGTCCGCTTCAGTTTCGTTGTAATAAACGGAGAGAAGGTTATTCTCAAGGAAAGTAGCAAACGGAAGATCGTTCAATTCAGTATCAAGAACAAATCTTCCGAGACTTTCAGCAGCTGCTTCCCTTACATCTTCGGAGTCATCTTCCATCATCATTTTTGAGAATTTGTTGATGAGGTAGGTGTCTTCGCATTCCCAGAGTGACTGCACGGCTTCATACCTGACGTCTTCATCATGGTCATTCAAACAATATTTATATATACGGCTGAAGTCGTAGGCGGCGGTCTCATCTGCTTCATCATGAAGGAAACAGATGACCTGCTGACGTCTGGTGAGATCAATTTTATTCCACTGTTCAGTAAAATAATCAAATTCTTCCTGTGTCATGTCTGACAAGGCTATCATTTCATCATCAGTAAGAAGCTGATCTTCATCACTGACGACTTCCATTGCTTTAATGAGCTCTTCACTAACCATTTAAATCATCCTCGTCGTCATTGTGTGCATCGGGGTTTTCCCAGATGGGTTCAGTGAAGTAATCGATGTAATTTCCCATGGCATCATTTGCCAGCTGTTTGCTGTCTTCGTTTGCATCCTCTGCAATTTTTTCCATGTCCTTCATGTCAATGTCGAGTTCAAGCAGGGATGAAAGTGTTCTCACAATTGCGAGAGCTGCGGGAGGATTATTCAGTCCCGTAGCATAGTTCGGCACACCTGCAAGAACGCAGATTCCGTCCATACCTCTTTCCTGTGCGGTTCCGAGAATAAGGCCATTCATATTGGCGATCTGGATATTTCCGCCCAGAGGAACATTATGCTTGGCAAGCTTTTCGATCATCTTCTCGTTGGTCCCGACGCCATACACGTGAGGTATCTCACTATGATGCATATGGGCGACCATTGCGGCGCATGTATATATGCAGTGAACATCGTAATACTCTGCAATGTCGATAATTGCATGGGAGAAAGGATATGTGTTTGATGTGGGCTGGCTTTCGCCGATGAATATGATAAGATCTCGTCCTTTGGGATTTTTATAATACATGAACATGTTGGAAGGGAACTGAGCACCTTCAACGATGCTGTCTCTGACGAGCATACCGTTCGGTTCAAAAAAGAACTGGGGTTTGAGTACAGCCAGATTCTTGCTGTTCAGCTGTTTGGCTACATAAGTTGCGGCAAGCATGGCAACATTGCTGATGCCGGGCCATGCACATAACATATTAGGCTCTTTTAATTTCGGACGAGCCAATTTCTTCCAGAAATCATTTGCCATATTGTGAACTCCTTTAGTGACTGGCACAGCTGACAGAAGGAAAATATACAGAAGGTGTTCTTAATCCCCCGAGCCATCTGGCATCACAGCCAAAAGCATTAATAGTCTTCAGTAATTCATAAATGTTGCCGCTGACAACGGCATCTTTTACTCTTCCTGTTATTTTACCATTTTCTATTTTATATCCTAACAGAACATTTCCACTGAAATAGCCTCCCAGGACATTGCCTTGTTCCGCGCCCATAAGTTCTTCAACGAGCAGACCGTTTTTAATGTCTTTAATCATTTCTTCCTGAGAAACTGTACCGGATCCGATCACCACATTAGTGAAACTGGGATGTGAACCTCCGTGGTAACCATGCCCTGTGCTTTGGGTGCCGGCAAGTTTGGCAGTCTTCAGGTCGTATATGAAATTCCTGATCACTCCATCCTCGATAAGCTGCAGCTTCCTGCTGGGAATGCCTTCACCGTCGACAGGTCGGGAGTTGTCCATGTAGGGAAGAGTTGCATCATCAGTGATGCTGAGCTTGCTATCAAAAGCTTTTTCTCCCAGCCTTCCGGTAAGAGGGGAGGATTTTTCGTATACGGCTTTGCCATTGAAACCGGAACAAATGCCCGGAATGAATGCGTCGTAAAAACCGTTCGGAGTAAAGATAACAGGGATGTTGCCTGATTCGATCACGGCAGTGTTCTTCGATCTTTCATATTGTTTCTTTACTGAATCGATAATAAAGTTCATATCAATGTCTTTTCTTCGGGATGAAAGGCCGTCACCGATGAATAACATGTCAGATCCATGGATAATGGTTCCTGACAGAGACACATCCAGGCCTGTTCCGCGGAATGAAGAATGGATGCCTTTGGAACTCACAAATTCCATATCCGAAATAGACTTGTCTACTCCTCCGTCACAGACGATATTGGGGTCAATATCCTGAACAGAACTGATAAGCTTGCCTCCCATTTCCACCATCTCGTCGACAGTGATGTCTGCAACAGCCTGGTCATAGGTCGGGACTTCAGGAATAGTCTGTTTTTCCGGCAGATCATACATTGCTTCTGCCCCGTATCTGGCATTTTCAAGAGCATTGTCAACCAGTGCTTTTGGATCATCAAAGTAATCGGTGGATGAAAGTCCTATTCTTCCATCTTTTATTACTCTTAGAGATATGGCCTGATATTCCTTGGTATGGATGTTTTTCAGTCTGTTTGCTTCATATTCAACAGGGATTACTTCTCCTGTATTGATCCAGAAATCACATTCGGCTTTGTTTCGGCTGCAGAGGTCAAGGATTTCATCTATAAGTTTTGACTTGTCCATTATGCACCTCCCACAAGGCAGTGTCTGATTCTTATATGCGGGCTTCCGTTGGTTACCGGCAGAGGTGACTGACCGCCCTTTCCGCAGCCACCTCCTTCATTCATATCAAGATCGTTGCCGATCCCGTCAATGTTTGCCAGGGTTGTAAAGACATTGCCGCTGAGAACTACCGGATGGATCATTTCGCATATCTTTCCATGTCTGATCATATATGCTTCGCCGGCAGAGAAAGTGAACATTTCCATGCTTGTGGTTCCTCCATACCAGTTTTTTGCATATATGCCGAGTTCGATTCCCTCGAGCAGATCATCCAGAGTGGCATCCTGAGGTTCAATATATGTGTTAGTCATTCTAACGATAGGCGCATAATGATATCCGATTGCCCTGGCATTGCCGGTCGGCTTCTCTCCCATACGGCCGGCAGTTTCTCTTGAATGGAGACGTCCTGTCAGGATACCTTCCTTAATAAGATATGTCTTGGTGGATCTGACCCCTTCATCATCATATTTATAAGATCCTCTCAGTCCGGGGACTGCAGCTCCGTCTACTATATTGAGGTTCTTCTCACCGAATTTTTTCCCAAGGACCATCAGATCTTTCATCTGTTCATTTTCATAAGTGAAGTCTGCTTCACTGAGATGACCGAAAGCTTCGTGTACAAAAACACCGGCAAGGACAGGATCAAGGACCACAGTGTATTCTCCGGGGTCTATCCTGGGAGCATCCAGCATTTCTATTGCTTTGCGTGTTGATTCCCTGATTTCTTCGTCAAGAGCAGTCATTTTGCTGAAGTCGCCGGTATTGCCTATGGAAATACCGCACTGTTGGATATCATTGCCTTTGCTGGCAACAGCAGACATCGAAACAGTTATATCTGATCTTTCCTGATATATATAACTGCCCTGGTTGTTAATGAATATCTGTTTTTTATGTGCATCTCCGTATCTCAGGCTGGATGACTGGAGGGAAGGGGATGTTTCCCATATTAAATTATTGTAGTGATCGAACAAATCCTTCTTTTCGGCAAGGGAAATAGCGGTCGGATCATATTGACTCGTAATATGATCTTTAATGACAGGTGCATCTGCAAGAGTAACTTTCTCTCCGTTTGCAGCAAGTTCAGCCTGATGTATGACAGCATTAACTTTTTTCTCGAAGTCTTCCATATTGTTAAAGCAGGCAAAGCCCCAGCCACCGTTGACCATCGCACGGATATTTCCTCCGCGTGATGTTGCATTATTGATATTTTCAAGTTCATGTTTGCTGTAGCGGATCGATGAAGCTGTTCCCTCTGAAATGTGAGCATCAATATAATCCGCTTTGGCATTTTTTATGATCCTGGAGAGTTCTTCTCCATACTGTTCTATATCTGTCACAGGCACAAGACTCCTTGATTTGACTAAATAATAAATAATAGTATAATAGATTTCTGGCAAACTAAAGTTAAGAAAAACTATTAAGTGCTAATTTAGTAGTATTAAAAAGATAATAAACACGGAAAAAATTGGAGAAAAATTTTCAAAAATTTTTTTGATGATCTGACAATTTGCTAGGCACAAACTATGCCTGAAAAAACAAACTTGACACAGTTCAAAACCCTGTGATATTATCTTTCTTGCTTTGTTGAGCACCTTAACAACTGGATAGCGAAGAGAAGATAAATTTTTAAGAGCAGATCAACGCTCTAACAAGCGTTAAATGTTTGGTTTAGAGAGTTTGATCCTGGCTCAGGATAAACGCTGGCGGCGTGCATTATGCATGCAAGTCGAACGAGATACGCAAGTATCGAGTGGCAAACGGGTGAGTAACACATAGATAACCTGCCCTCGAGTGGGGAATAATTCTCCGAAAGGAGGACTAATACCGCATACGGTGGCTTTTCACAAGAAGAGTTATTAAAGCAGCAATGCGCTTGAGGAGGGGTCTGTGTCCGATTAGCTTGTTGGTGGGGTAACGGCCTACCAAGGCCATGATCGGTAGCTGGTCTGAGAGGATGGTCAGCCACATTGGGACTGAGACACGGCCCAGACTCCTACGGGAGGCAGCAGCAAGGAATTTTGCGCAATGGACGAAAGTCTGACGCAGCAACGCCGCGTGAAGGATGAAGGTCTTCGGATTGTAAACTTCTTTTATAAGGGACGAATGATGACGGTACCTTATGAATAAGCTTCGGCTAACTACGTGCCAGCAGCCGCGGTAATACGTAGGAAGCAAGCGTTATCCGGATTTACTGGGCGTAAAGAGAGCGTAGGTGGCTCATTAAGTCGGTTGTGAAATCTCCCAGCTTAACTGGGAGGGTGCATCCGATACTGGCGGGCTAGAGTGCAGCAGGAGAAGATGGAATTCCCGGTGTAGTGGTGAAATGCGTAGATATCGGGAGGAACACCAGTGGCGAAGGCGGTCTTCTAGGCTGTGTCTGACACTGAGGCTCGAAGGTGTGGGGAGCGAACAGAATTAGATACTCTGGTAGTCCACACAGTAAACGATGAATACTAGGTATAGGGAGTTTCGACCCTCTCTGTGCCGAAGCTAACGCTTTAAGTATTCCGCCTGGGGAGTACGGCCGCAAGGCTAAAACTCAAAGGAATTGACGGGGGCCCGCACAAGCAGCGGAGCGTGTGGTTTAATTCGATGCAACACGAAAAACCTTACCTAGGTTTGACATGTAAGAAGTAGTGAACTGAAAGGGGATCCAACTGTTAAGTCAGTAGCTTACACAGGTGCTGCATGGCTGTCGTCAGCTCGTGTCGTGAGATGTATGGTTAAGTCCTGCAACGAGCGCAACCCTCATTGCTAGTTGATTTCTCTAGCAACACTGCCTCGCAAAACGAGGAGGAAGGTGGGGATGACGTCAAGTCAGCATGGCCTTTATATCTAGGGCTACACACACGCTACAATGGGTAGCACAATAGGTTGCGACACCGCGAGGTGAAGCTAATCCCCAAAGCTACCCTCAGTACAGATTACAGGCTGAAACCCGCCTGTATGAAGTCGGAGTTGCTAGTAAACGCGAATCAGCATGTCGCGTTGAATACGTTCTCGGGCCTTGTACACACCGCCCGTCAAGTCATGAAAGTTGGTAACACCTGAAGTCGATAGGCTAACCGCAAGGAGGCAGTCGCCGAGGGTGGGATTAATGATTGGGACTAAGTCGTAACAAGGTATCCGTAGCGGAAGCTGCGGATGGATCACCTCCTTTCTAGGGAGAACCGTAGAATGATTTCTACTACTCCTAGGTCGAATTTCTATCACTGATAGAAACTTTTTTAAAAACCTACTTTCTTCTCTTTGCTATCCAGTCGTTAAGGCTTTTTTGTATATAAGGGCGATTAGCTCAGTTGGTTAGAGCACAGTCCTGATAAGACTGGGGTCCTTGGTTCGAATCCAAGATCGCCCACCATACAATACAAAGAAATGAAATGAGCACCCTTCGAGGGTGCTTTTTTTTAACTTAATTCTCTTCTATTTATTTTGGCCTTTTAAGAATTCATATAGCATAGGAATGTCTGTTTTTACAGTATCATAAATAATTGATAGATCTACTTCTCCATATTCATGAACTATTCTGTTTCTCATTCCTTTTATATCGTGCCAAGCAATACTGTTATGCTTGTTTTTATATTCATCTGATAAACAGTTCGTGTTTTCAGATATTTGAACTAGTCTAAACATAATTGAATCCAGTAAAACTTCATTTTCTGAAATGTTATCTCGTGTTAAATTCTTTGTATGATTAATTAGAAAAACAGTGTCTTTTAGTATCTTCTCTATATAGTATGTGTCTTTTTTATTGTTATCCATAAATCTTTATTCCGTCTTTTAGTATTTCATTAACCAGTATTTCATTATCATTTAATTGTTTCTGATTCAATACATCTACTTTTTTCTTGAGTTCAACTCGTAACTTTTCTACTAAGCCAAAATATTTCATTCCTGTGACCGGTGTACTTATCAGAAGATCAACATCACTGTTTTCTTTTGCTTTTCCTTTTGCATAGGATCCAAACAGATAACAATATGAGATTTCATATTCAGAAAACACTTTATTACATGCATTCTTTATTGTTTCGATATCCAGTATTCCGTGTGTTTCATCAACGTATCCATATGAAAGAAGCTTCTGCAGTATATATTGATACTTAATTGAATTATTTTTCCTTGTATCATTTTCATAATTCTGATATGTGCGCAATGGTATTCCAATGTATTGTGAACATTCAGACTGGGTGAGGCCTTTCTCTTTTCTTAATTCTTTTAAAACCATCTTAATTCTTCTTTTAATAATAGAGTTGCGAATTGCCTTTATGGTTATTATGCAATAATTGCACAAATATGTAAATTAATATACGCAATAATTGCGCAAAACAATTGTTGATAATATGCAAATGTGTGTTTTTTTAGTATTTCATTATTAGTATATTCAGTAAAAACAGACTGTCTTCAATTTAATACTTTGATATAATATGGCCTATGAGTCGTTACTTTGATTTTAAACTTCCATGGGATCTGGATGTGATCAAATACTATCCGTCACATCTTTGCGATTACTTTTGTTTTCTATATGACAATGGACTTATTTATCTGCAGAAAGAACTGGAAGACTCAACGAATGATGAAGGTGAACACGGCCAGTATATGGTACTGGTCTTTCCGTATGTTCTTTCACCTGTGTGCGGTATCAATACAGTCCCTATGCAGATAGCTCTTTGGCGCCAGATAGGTGATGAGGCTTATCTCGAATATGCAAACTTTGCAAATAAAGAGGCCGGTGAACGTGTTTACGAGTGGAAAGCCAATATGAAGCAGTCTCCCTATGCTGACTGTGAAAAGAATTCATGTCCGAAGACGTCGGTTTTCTGCAGCGTACACATCATGTTTACTCTTGCCTATGGACTTAAGACTGCCCCTGAGACAGTAAAACAATATCGTAAATGGCATAACGATCACCTTCAGGAATCGGATGAACACAATTCATTTCATTTGTCAGTAAACTACCTGTGGAATCCCAAGAACGGTTTGGAATATGCTTCTCAGAAAGACATTATCGAGGCAGTGAAACTTGCCAGATCCGGCGAGGTGTTCCTTAGTAATGTTACGGATGATAAAGGGCTTTCAAGTGTTAAAACGCTTTTGCCAGGATATGTTCCGTCTTTGTATCCGACAACAAATGTTTTCCCATATGCAGATCTTCGGGTCGGTTTGAATTACTTTAATCCCAGTTCGAATCTTGATGAGATATACAGTGTGACAGAAGCAGAACGGGAGTCTTCAGAAAGCGGTCACCGTTTCTACCTGCTTTATCTCGCAGGATACATCCAGTTCCTGCATATACGCGGAAGCTATTTCCATCAGCTGGAGATAAGAGACAAGCTTCTCAATGAATACCGTGAAAAGATAAACAGTAATATTGATTTTGTGAAGTCGTGTCTTGAGGATCCTGATGATTTAGAAGAAGAGCTAAGACGAGCAAGCCTGACAAAGAGATTGTATTTTGCGATCAAGGCCGAAAGAGGATGCGGACAGCATTCTGTTTGTGAATATATTGCATACCGTCTCTGGGACCAGGGCCTTCTTTATACTCCTGAATATAAGCAGATCACTCTTTATGATTTATCCAGGAGTGATGTTACTTACACAGAAGGCGGTGATCTAAAATACCGCAATCTCAGGACGGATCATCTCTACGTGATTACCGGTCTCAGAGAGTTTTTGAATCTCAATGGTAAAAATGATTCCGAATCACAGAGAATCAATGACTATACATTGAAACTATTGTCCAAACTGAGTGAGAACCGCTACGTTATTATCATGGGCGATAACAAGGATGTTACTGAATTCCTGAATCTGCATGAGAACTTCCAGCGTATCTATCATAACGTTGCCCTGAAGCAGTGGGATAATGAGCGCATTATCAGAAGTATTGAATCTCAGGTCCCGTATCCGCTGGATGATGCTGTCAAGACTCATCTTGCCAAATGGCTTCCTACAGCAAGGGACATTGAACCGTTGAAGAATGAAGAGCTGGCAAGATATGTTGCTTCACAGTATGTTCTGTCAAAAGATGTTAAGCTTCGTGATTATTCCATAAACAAAGATAAACTATTTAAAGATCTTGACAGACTGGTCGGTCTTTCAAAAATTAAGCAGCAGATAAAAGCACTTGATAAGTATCTTTTGTTCAGATCTGAACTGCAGCAGAATTCAAAGCCTGTTCCGCCTATCAATCTTCATATGTTGTTCCTCGGCAATCCTGGAACGGGAAAGACTACTGTTGCAAGGATCATAGGCAGACTTTTCTATAGTATTGGTCTTCTGAAGAAGGATACCTTCATTGAGTGTTCAGCCAAGGATCTGATAGGGGAGTACGTCGGTCAGACTGCACCTAAGACTCAGAAAATGATCGACCGTGCCATGGGCGGCGTGCTGTTCATTGATGAAGCTTATTCACTCACTGTGGGAAAGAAGAATTCCAGCGGTGCCCAGTATGGTCAGGAATGTATTGCAACACTTATCAAAGCCATGGAGGATCACAAAGGTGAATTTGTGGTCATATTTGCCGGCTATACACAGGAAATGCATGATTTTGTTGCCACTAATCCAGGTATTTCATCAAGGATCGGTTATACATTCGAATTCCCTGACTATTCAGAGGAAGAACTGTATGAGATATTCAAGATCAAGATGGAAAACTTTACAATCGATAATAAAGCTGAAAAGCAGGTCAGACTGCTTCTTACATATTTCCATTCAGTTAAAAATGTCGGAAACGGCAGACTCGTTGATAATGTGATACAGCGTATTTATATCAAGCATGCTGAAAACAGAAAAGGTGGAAAACTGCTTGAACTGACCATAGACAGTATTCCGACTGTCGCTGAAATGAGTGAGAGTCTGTATTCAGACGGTGAAGTAAAGATCCTTCCAGAAAACATTACAGAAGATGATCTGCATGGAACAGCAGTTCATGAACTCGGACATGCCATCATTTCCTTCCTTGAGACATCGGATTCAAACATTGAAAAGATCACGATCATCCCTGAAGCAACAGGAACGCTCGGCTACGTACGATATAAAGATAATGATGCAATCATCCATTATGATATTCAGGCAATGCGCAAACATATCTCCAGACTCTTCGGCGGACGTGCTGCTGAGGAAGCTTTCTTCGGACCGGAGCACATTTCAAACGGCTGCTCTTCCGATATCAAGAAGGCTACTGATATAGCAACAGTTTCCATGACAGCAGGCGGATGGTCTGAAACATATGGCCTTATCTATACCGATGAACCAACAATGATTCAGAAAGCCGCTTTCGAAAAAGAACTGAAGGTTGTTCTCGATGATATCTATAAGGAAACTTTGGAAAAGATCGAGAAGTACAAGGATGTTATCGAGGCAATGAGCAAAGTTCTTATTAAAGAAAAGTCTATGGACGGCGTTGCATTAAACAAACTGTTCAAAAAAGAACTCGGAAAAGGGTAATGTTCATAAGACAGTAACACGGAAAATGAGCGCTGTCGTAGGTCAGATGAGAATAAACATTGATTTACTCATCTGACCTTTTTTGTCAGGGATAATTATAAAACGCAGTAGTGACAAGTCATGCAGGACAGTTGTATTTGCTCAGAACCTCGCTAATAAACTGGGGGTTGTTGTTGAAGCTCCGACAAAACTTGTATGGGCATATTCGAATGGCAGATACTTTGTGGCTGCCAGAAGAAAAGATAATCCTCAATTACCCGACATAAATGATCGAGGCAAATTCATAAAATTTTATCCAGGAGGAAAGAAAAAATGAACAATAAAATAATATGTGAAAAGTGTGGAGCGGAAATGCTTCCCATCGATCCTAATAAACCCGTTGGGATGACCTGCCCAAATTGCGGATGGGGTTGGGCAACAACTTACATAGACCCTGAACAGGAAGATGATACTGTTTATGTCATATCTTTGTCTAAAGGAAATATCGCAACAATAGCAGCGGTTAAAGCTATTTCAAAGATTACGAACAAGAACTTCGTGCAGGCAAAAAAAATAATAGAGAATTCACCAGTAGATATTTATTCTGGGAATGCAGTCCAGGTTAAAGATGTTCTTCTACTGCTTGAATCGTTGTCAATGGCATACTGTATTACTCCTGAATTCCCGTATTCGCTGAATCAGGAAGAGGCAAATACGGAGGACTAATTCAGTTGGTGTAACTGGGACTATGTTCCATAAGGGCTTTCGACCGGTATGAGATATCAAACTAGGCAAAGCCGGTACAGAAATCATTGAATTGAAGTGACAGAGGATCACAAAAAACTAATCTTTATACTGTATTTGGGAACATTTTTACCGTCTTCGCCGCCAACATACTGGGTATTGTTCTTATTATTCTTCCAGTATATTAATGCATATGGAGGATCTCCATATGGGTAGAGTGAGATCATGACAACTGCATTAGTATAATCCGCATCAGCTTTATACGATCCATATTTATTACCCATGGAATATTTGGTTCCACCGTTGACAGTAGTACCTTTGCCATACGTTTTTACAGCTGCCGGAAGTAAATTTCTGCTGGCATAGATCTTTCCGGTTCTCGGGTCATATGCACCGTATGCATTGTTACGTGCTCTGCCACCATCAGAAGACCAGCTTAGTCCGGCCGCAAGTGCACTATTTTTATCAGTTACGCCGGCATAGAACAGGTGGATCGCTGCGGAAGCAGCCTGACGCATAGTATAAACATCGTATGCTTCCCGTGCTTTTTCCGAATTTTTGTTTAAAGTAGGGATCGCTATTGAAGAAAGAATAGCAATGATCGCGACCACGATCAAAAGCTCTCCAATTGTAAAACCTTTTTTTCTTCCTTTTTTAGATAGATTCAACAAAATAATCCCCCCGAGAGGAACCTGCCTCTCATAAGGTGCCAAACGTATGACTGTATTTGTTAAATTATTACAGTAAGAGAGAATCAATTCAAGAGCATCGAAAGGAAGGCCCTGGATAAGGCTGGATAATCTTGGAATATTTGAGCCTGAATTACAAGGATGTTATGGAGTCAACGAGTAGAGTTCTTATCAAAGAAAATCTATGAGCAGAGAAGCTCTTAACAAACTGTTCAAAAATGAATCCTGCAAGAAGCAATGACAATACTTCTGAATCCATGTCTATCATTTTGCTGGGCGCATTTATGCTATACTTTTGCGTATGAAAGATGAAGAGTATCTTGATATAAAAACAGAAAGTTATCTGAAGGAATCTGAAACTGTTGCTCAGATAGTGAATATCATTGTCAACAGACGCAAGGAACTGGGGATCACTCAGCGCAAGCTCGCAGAAATGTGTGAGATCTCAAAATCGTCTGTAACTAGGATCGAATCATTTGAGACCATTCCGAATCTTGATACTTTATTGCGAATTTTTCAGGCTTTAAAGTTAAGAATCGTTATTATGAGAGGTAACTGATATGAATTTCATGGGAAATGTGAAAGATGTTGTGTGCGTATCTGCACAGGATGAGTATATTGCACTCAAGGAAATAACTTTAAAAGAGAAAGAAAAGATCGGTTCAAACATCAAAGGTATTTTGGAGATCAGCAAGGATAAGGCTTTCCTGCTTGATTACGAAGAATTTGCCGTTGTCGTTTATAAACTTGGTATGGGGATCGTTGCCGCAAGCCAAAGCTGCAGTAAGATCATCCGTGAATATGGCAACAAACTTGAGAACGTTTATCTGATCGGCACCTGCGGCTGCAAATCAACAGGCATGTTTGCTATTGATAAGACATATCAGGAAGTTGATCTCAGACCTCTTGGATTCAAACTGGGAGAGTCTCCGGATCAGCCTCTCTACTATGAATGTGATAGGGATAAATTCCAGGATCTTCCCAAAGGGAATTCACTGACGGTCCAGCGATTTGTCATTGATTTCCCGGATACATCTTTCTACCGCGGACTAAATCTCGGAACACCTATCATCGACATGGAAGACTATGCGTTTATGGCTTCCTTTGAAGGCCTGAGAGTGAAAAGATATATCCTGAGAGGTGTCAGTGATGCCGGCGACGGCGGTGACTGGGTGGCAAATACGAAGAACGTGATGACAGACCTGTGGGATAAGGTCAGTAAAGAATTCGACAGTTAATTAATACATAATTTATAATTATCGATTAAATCAGTTCATTGAACTAGGAGAAAATAATGAAGGAAAAACAGACCAAGGAATCAATCGTAAGAGCAGTAGAAGAGAATGATGTTAAATTCGTGGAATTATGGTTCACGGATGTTCTGGGACAATTAAAGAGCATTGCAATTTCTCCTAATGAACTTAATACGGCTTTAAATGAAGGAATGGGATTTGACGGATCTTCCATCGAAGGCTTTGCCAGAATCGATGAAAGCGATATGGTTGTCTTCCCTGATATCGATACTTTCAGGATCCTTCCATGGGAGACCAAGGGAACCGGAAACGTAGCCAGAATGATCTGTGATATTCAGACTCCTGAAGGCAAGCCTTATATCGGAGACCCGAGATTTGCGCTTAAGAGAATGCTTAAGAAAGCTGCCGATATGGGTTATACCTTCTGTGTCGGACCTGAATTAGAGTATTTCTACTTTGCTAACAACCATTCCATTGATCCCATAGATCTCGGCGGATATTTTGATCTGACTCCTCTTGATAAGACCAATGATCTTCGAAAGCAGTCAGTCCTCGGACTTGAGAAGATGGGTATTGAAATAGAATTCTCACACCATGAGAATGCTCCTTCACAGCAGGAAATCGATATGCGCTACAAGGATGCTCTGACCATGGCAGACCAGGTCATGACATACAGATATGTCGTTAAACAGGTAGCGCTCAACAATAACGTTTTTGCTTCATTCATGCCCAAACCTATTTTCGGCCAGAACGGAAGCGGTATGCATTGCCATCAGTCTCTGTTCAAGGGTGATGTCAACGCATTCTTTGATCCGAAAGGTGAATTCAATCTCTCACAGGTAGCCAGACAGTATACTGCCGGTATCCTGAAGTATGCTCCGGAATTTACTGCAGTTACCAACCAGTGGGTCAACAGTTACAAACGACTTGTTCCCGGATATGAAGCTCCTGTCTATCTGTCCTGGGCACGACGAAACAGATCCGATCTGGTCAGAGTTCCTGAATACAAACCCGGAAGAGAAAAGGCAACCCGAATCGAACTGAGAAGTCCTGATCCTGCCTGCAACCCGTATCTTACTTTCACAGTACTGCTGGCTGCCGGTCTCAAGGGTATAGAAGAAAAACTTGAACTTCCTGAACCTATTGAAGAGAATGTTTTCGAAATGAAACCCGAGGAAAGAGAAGCCAGAGGCATCGGTACTCTTCCCGGTACTTTGGCGGAGGCTCTTGCTTTGACAGAAAAGAGTGAACTGGTCAGAGAAGCTCTCGGTGAGCATATTTTCAGAGCATTCATTGAAAACAAAAAGAAAGAATGGGATGAATATCGTACTCAGATCACTGAATACGAGATCAATCGATATCTTCCTCTTCTTTAGAAATCAGAATACAAATGAAACATATCAGAGTTGCAGTTTCCCAGATCAATTCCACTGTGGGTGATCTGAATGGGAACAGAGATAAGATTATCACTGATATTCAGCTCGCAAAGAATGCAGACTGCGATCTGGTTGTGTTTCCCGAACTTGCGGTAACTGGTTATCATCCCGAAGATCTTCTTTTGAAACCTAAGTTCATTGAGGATAGTCTGGAAACTCTTAATCAGATAATCCCCGAGACTAAAGGCATCACTGCGATAATCGGTTATGCCAGAGGCAAGGTCGGCAACCTGCATGACAGTGCAGCCATTATCCATGACGGCAAGCTCGTTGCATCATACGATAAAGGCGTCATTGCTTCATTTGATATTTATGATGAGATTCGATATTTCAAACGCGGAACCCGTAATCCGTTATTCAATATCGGCGGTATAAAATGCGGTATCAGCATTGGCGAAGATGCATGGGACAATGACATAAGCCCTGTTATGGAACAGGGTTCAAAAGGTGCCGAGCTTTTAATCAATATTTCTGCTGCTTCCTACTATATCGGTAAGGCATCAAAGCGCTATCAGAAACTGAAAAGATTCACCAGGAAATTCAACGTTCCATTTATCTATGCCAATCTTGTCGGTGGTCAGGATGAAATGATCTTTGACGGTACAAGCATGGTACTTACTCCGGACGGGGAGATCAAAACAGGGGCAAAACAACTCAAGGAAGATATCATATTCTCTGATATTGAAGTGCCTGAATATGAACAGACCGGTAAAATCGTTACGATCTGTGATGAATTTGTTCCTAAGACCAAGAAAAAGATCAAGGAACAAAAGCTTGAAAAGCTGACCCATGCCAGGAAGATATACAGAGCGCTTATTCTTGGAACACATGACTATGTTGTTAAGAATGGATTTGATACTGTTGTGGTCGGTTTATCGGGCGGTATGGATTCAGCATTAGTCGCCACTATCGCTGTTGATGCACTTGGAAAAGACAAAGTTAAATGTGTTGCAATGCCAAGCCGTTTTTCATCAGATGAAAGCTACAATGACGCACGTGATCTGTGTGATAACCTGGGGATCGATTTGATGGTCCTTCCCATTGAGAAGGTATACAAGGCCTATCTTGACAGCCTGAAGGAAGTATTCAAAGGTACTGTTGTAAATACCACTGAAGAGAATATCCAGGCCAGGATCCGGGGTAATTTCCTGATGGCGCTCAGCAATAAATTCGGATGGCTTGTCCTGACTACAGGAAATAAGAGTGAAACTGCCACCGGTTATACGACTCTCTATGGTGATATGGCCGGAGGCTTTGCTGTTATTAAGGATCTTCCCAAGACGAAAGTTTATGAAATTGCCAGATACAGGAATTCTGTAAGCAAAGTTATTCCTATCAATATTATTAAGAAAGCTCCGTCGGCTGAGCTGAGACCTAATCAGAAAGACAGTGATTTCCTTCCTCCTTATGAGATTCTTGATCCGATCCTCAGTGCTTATGTTGAAAAGAATCTTAGTGTTGATGATATAGTTCAGATGGGATTCAACGAGGCTGACGTCAAGAAGACCGCCAGGCTGGTGGATCTCAACGAATACAAGCGCCGACAGGGCCCTCCCGGCATTAAGCTTACAACCCGATCCTTTGGAAGAGACCGAAGGTTCCCGATCACAAACCAGTACCGTGGAGTGTAGGAAAACTCCATGTACGATCCTAAAAGTTCAGATCTGGGACTTTATATACACATACCATTCTGTTTGAAGAAATGCGGATACTGCTCCTTTGTATCATACGAAAAGTGTGATCATCTGTATGATGGCTATGTTGATGCTTTGATTAAAGAAATCAGAAAAGCGGATACAGGAAACAGAAAGGTTAAAACGGTTTATTTCGGAGGCGGCACTCCCAGTCTTCTCAGACCTCAGCATATCTATAAAATCATGGATACCATCTATGATAAGTGTGATGTTGCCGGTGATGGTGAGATAACCATGGAGGCAAATCCCGGAACAGTTGACCATGTTAAGCTCAGGGATTTCAGGGAATGCAGTATCAACAGGCTGAGTCTGGGAATACAGAGTACTGACGATGATGACCTCAGATATCTTGAAAGGATACATGACAGGGCAACTGCATTGCAGACGATAAAGGATGCTTCAAAGGTTTTCGATAATGTGAGCTGCGATCTGATTTACGGACTGCCGCAGAGAAGTATCGATACCTGGGAAAAAGTTTTACGGGAAGTAAGTTCAATGGACATTGAGCATATTTCCATGTATGCGCTGACGCTGGAGGATGATACTCCCCTGGGGAAGAAGATCGCTGAAGGAAAAGCAGCTCCCCTTTCTGAAGATCAGGAAGCTGATGAATACGAACTCATTGATAAGATCAGAATCCCTTTCGAACAGTATGAGATCTCGAACTGGTCAAAGCGGGGATATGAATCAAAGCATAATGTGAATTACTGGGAAAGGGGAGATTATCTGGGATTCGGAGTTGCAGCCCATTCATGCATGGGAAGAGTGAGATCTGCAAATACTTCGGATATTACTAAATATCTTGATTCACTGAAAAAAGGTGATTCTCCTGAAGAATTCAGGGAAGAACTCGATGATGAAAAGATATTGGGAGAAACGGTCATGCTGGCTTTAAGAATGGCCAAGGGTGTCAGCATCAATGACATAAAGACCATTTTTAATGTAGAATTCGAAGATAAATATAAGAATGAGATTCGGGACCTTGCCGAACTCGGATTGATTGAAAGAACAGAGATTGGATACAAACTGACGAAAAAGGGAAGATTGCTTGGCAATCAGGTATTCGTCCGTTTTATTGAATAGGATTATGGATCAGAGTCATATTAGAAATTTTTGTATTATTGCCCATATCGATCATGGTAAGTCCACACTGGCTGACCGTATGATCGAGATGACCGGTGCTCTCCGTCGTGAAGAGATGAGCGAGCAGGTCCTCGACAGCATGGATCTCGAAAAAGAACGCGGCATCACTATTAAAGCCAAGGCAATAAGACTGAAATACAAGGCGGATGACGGTGAGGAATACATGCTGAACCTCATCGATACTCCGGGGCATGTAGACTTCTCATATGAGGTTTCAAGAACACTGGTTGCATGTGAAGGTGCGATTCTTCTGGTTGATGCCACTCAGGGTATACAGGCACAGACTCTTGCCAATGTTTATCTCGCCATGGATAACGACCTGGAGATAATTCCTGCCCTGAATAAGATCGATATGGTCACCGCAGAGGTCGACCGTGTCATGGGTGAAGTTGAAAGCGTACGCGGTTACAAGAAAGATGAAACCTACAAGGTATCGGGAAAGACAGGAGAGGGTGTTCATGAACTCATGGAAGCGATCGTTAAACAGATACCTCCTCCCCATGGTAATCCTGATGCCCCTGCCAGAGGATTGATATTCGATTCACATTACGATAAATATAAGGGCGTTGTCGCTTATACCAGGGTTGTAGACGGCAGCATCAAGCGCGGAGATAAGATTAAGCTTATGGCCCAGGGTACTGAAGTTGAAGTACTTGATGCAGGCTATTTCGGACCGCGTGAAACACCGGTCGACGGACTGGACTGCGGAGAAGTAGGGTATATCGCAACTGGTCTCAAGCAGGTCGGTGACTGTCCTGTCGGTGATACCATCACAAATAAATTGGAACCGGCTGCGGAAGCACTGAGCAAGTATACTCCTGCAAAACCAATGGTGTTTGCAGGTATTTTTCCGACATCGGTTTCAGATTATCAGGATCTGCGTGATGCCATTGAAAAGCTTAAGCTCAACGATGCGGCTCTGACTTTTGAGATGGAGAATTCTCCTCTCATGGGACATGGTTTCAGATGCGGTTTCCTCGGGCTTTTGCACATGGATATCGTGTATGAAAGACTCGAACGTGAGTTCGGACTTGAACTTGTTATTACTGCTCCCGGTGTCAGCTACCAGATCACCAAGAATACCGGCGAAATCATTATGGTCAATAATCCATCGGAGTTTCCTGATCCCAGCGAGATAACATCCATCCAGGAACCATGGGTCAATGTACATATCATCACTCCGGCTGCATATATCGGAACTGTTATGGAAATGGAAAGAAACAGCGGCGGTATCCACAGACATACTGAATATATCGGTATTGCCATGGGTGAGGATAAGAGCCACCAGAGAGTTCAGCTTGATTATGATATGCCGCTTCGGGAGATCATTACTGATTTCTACGACAGACTTAAAAGCAGGACCAGAGGCTATGCTTCGCTTGATTATGAACTCGAAGGATATCGTGAGACCAAACTTGTCAGACTTGATGTCCTTGTTAACGGGGAGATGGTCGATGCCTTCAGCCGTATCGTTCCGCCTGAAAAGGCCACAGCACTCGGACGATATCTTGTTCATAAACTGAGAGGTGTTATACCCAGACATCTGTTTACGGTACCTATCCAGGCTTGTGTCGGCGGAAGAATACTGGCACGAGAGGATATTGCGGCACGGAGAAAAGATGTTCTTGCCAAATGTTACGGTGGAGATATTACACGAAAACGCAAACTTCTTGAAAAACAGAAGGAAGGCAAGAAAAAGATGAAGACTATCGGAAAGGTTGAAGTTCCCAAGGAAGCATTCCTCAGTGTTCTTACTACCGACGATGAAGATAAATAGCCGACAGTCAATTCTATTCATTCATAAAAGTACAGCGTATTTACGGATGACCGCAAATGGCGTAAATTAAAAGGGTATTCACGCTTATATACAATTTAATCCTTTGATAAGGAGAACCATAATGAAGGAATCTGTATTCAGGAAAAAGAGTGTTGACCGTGTGAACTCACCGGAACAGCTCAACAGTTATATCCATGTCACAGGTCCGAGCGTATGGCTCATTCTTGCCGGAGTAGCAATTTTGCTTATCGGGTTTTTAATTTTTGCGTTAATGACCAAAGTGGACGGAACTAGTCTATTTTCTTTTATTATCAATTAATTAGTTATGAGTAAGATCAATAAGGCACCGATAAATAAAGGTGTGGCGGATGTTCCGATAGTCATGCAGATGGAAGCTCTCGAATGCGGAGCTGCTGCGTTGGCTATGATTCTTGCCTGGTACGGTAAGTGGGTACCATTGGAGCAGGTAAGAAGGGACTGCGGCGTTTCCCGTGACGGCTCAAATGCCAAGAACATGCTGGTTGCTGCCAGATTGTATGGCCTTGAGGCTAAAGGATACCGTTACGAACCTGATGTCCTGAGAACTGATGGGACTTTTCCCTGTATTATTCACTGGAATTTCAATCATTTTGTTGTTCTTAATGGTTTTAAGGGCAATAAGGCCTACATCAATGATCCCGCAAAGGGTACTTATTCCGTATCCATGGAAGTATTTGATAAATCATTCACCGGAATATGTCTGGTGTTCCAGCCTTCGGCAGACTTCAAACCTTCAGGACAGCAAAGAAGTGTTTACTCGTTTGCAAGAACCAGACTTAGAGGTGCGGGTGCTTCCTTTGCTCTGGTCGTTATTACGACTGTTATCACTTCATTTATCGGTATTATTACTCCAGGTATGACAAATGCCTATGTATCCAGAATTCTTACAGGGCTCAACCCTGAATGGCTGATGCCGTTTATATGGATAATGTCCGGACTGGCGATCATGCAGGTAGTGGTTGCATCGATACATGCTATATATACGCTCAAAGCGAATGGCAAGATGGCTATCGTTGCAAACAGTGCATATGTGTGGCATGTTCTCAGACTTCCAATGGAATTCTTTTCCCAGCGTCTGGCAGGGGATATATCAATGCGCAGACAGCAGAATGCAACCATTGCCAGTGATTTGATCCAAAGATTTGCACCTCTGGTGATTCAGCTGTACATGATGATATTTTACCTGTTCGTCATGGTCAGGTACTCACTGGTGCTGTCTTTGATAGGTCTTGCTTCGGTTGTCATTAACAGTACTCTGTCTTTCTGGATTTCAAGGAAAAGAGTCAACCTCACCAGAGTAAAATCACGTGACTTGGGAAAGCTTTCCGGCAATACAGTAGCCGGAATCGAAATGATTGAATCGATAAAGGCATCCGGAGCTGAAAACGGATTCTTCGAGAAGTGGTCAGGTTATCAGGCCAGTGTCAGCAATGGAACTGTCAAATACACTAAGTTGAATGCCTATCTCGGACTTATTCCGCAGATAGTATCTTCTTTTACCAGTGCTGTTATTTTCATGTTCAGTGTATATCTTTGTATGAATGGCGACTGGGAAGTCGGTATGATCGCCGCTTTTTCCGGTTTCCTGAATGCATTTCTCGGTCCTGCCTCTCAGCTGATCTCAGCATCCCAGATGCTGCAGGAAATGCGTACTTCTATGGAACGAATTGAGGATGTCATGAATTATCCGACGGACATAGAATATCCTGATCAGGCAAATCCCGATGATATGGAATTCAATAAACTGACAGGCAAAATAGAACTGAAAAATGTCACTTTCGGCTATTCCCGTATGGCTCCTCCCTTGATCGAAAACTTTTCCCTGACGATCGAGCCGGGGCAATGCATTGCTTTCGTCGGTTCCTCCGGCAGCGGCAAGTCAACTCTTTCAAAACTGATCTCAGGCCTTTACAAGCCATGGAGCGGAGAGATCCTTTTTGACGGAAAACCGATAGAAGAGATCAACCGCAGTATATTTACATCATCACTGGCTGTTGTTGACCAGGATATCATTCTTTTTGAAGATACCATTGCCAATAATATAAAGATGTGGGACTTATCGATTGAGGATTTTGAGATGATCATGGCTGCCAGGGATGCACAGATACATGATGATATCATGCAGAGAGTCGGCGGCTATCAGTATAGGATCACAGAAGGCGGTAAAGACCTTTCCGGAGGACAGCGTCAAAGACTTGAGATCGCCAGAGTACTTGCTCAGGACCCGACTATTGTTATTCTTGATGAAGCAACCTCTGCTCTTGATGCCCAGACTGAAAGCAGTGTTGTCAAATCAATTACCGACCGTGGAATCACTTCAGTTGTTATCGCACACCGTCTCAGCACAATCAGAGACTGTGATGAAATCATTGTTCTTGACCATGGCAAAGTCGTGGAACGTGGAAATCACGAGGAACTCTATGCAAAAGGCGGGTTATATACAAAACTTGTCAGCAGTGACTGATGAGAGGGATTAATATGGGACTGTATGATGATCAGATAAGAGAACGTATACGGATGGATGATGAGGAATTCCAGAATTCCATGTTCTCCATGGCTGGCATCGTCATGGGCGAAAAGATCTCACGTGCTCTTGAAAATGACAGGATTAAAACAAAAAATGCCATAGAAGAGATACTGAAATTCTTCCATGCCAGGCCTGTTCCTATGCCTGATGACATAACTGATATCAATGAACAGCTTGAATATCAGCTCAGACCCGCTGGTATCATGTACAGAACTGTCAATCTTGAGGACGGCTGGTATAAGGACTCGATCGGTCCTATGCTTGGAGTGACCAGAGAAGACGGAACTCCCATTGCTCTCGTTCCTGAAAAGTTATTCGGCTACTCGTATTATGACTATGAACAGGGAAAACGGGTAAAAGTCGGCAGTAAAACATCCGAATATCTGTCGGATGAAGCAATTGTCTTTTATAAATCGCTGCCATTGAAAAAGATCGGTATAAAGGATCTGACCTCGTATGCCGTGCAGTCCTTTACTTATACCGATATTGCCATGGTCGCAATAACTGCACTTATTGTTTCATTGATAGGTATGCTCCTTCCTTGGGCGAATAATCTTATATATGGAAAAGTCCTGTCAGGCGGAAGCTACAATCTCCTTATCGGTGTTTTTGCATTCCTCTTCAGCGTGACGGTCTCACAGCTGATCTTCCGTGCTGTTAATACTTTGCTTATAGAGAGGATTTCCTCCAAGGTCAGAGTTCAGGTTCAGGCAGCGGGAATGATGCGCCTGCTTTCTCTTCCGGCTGTTTTTTTCAAGGACAAACCATCCGGTGACCTTGCAGCACGTATGTCGTATATTGAAGAAGTGACAAATACGATGACAAGAGTTGTTCTTACAACAAGCTTCACAACACTGTTTTCGCTAGTTTATATTTCTCAGATGCTCCATTACGGGCCGGGAGTCGTAGTCCCGGGTCTTCTTGTGATCCTGTTCACGTTATTATTCTCTGTTGTATTTACGATTGCTCAGGTACGTATTTCAAGGCAGATAATGGAACTGCATGCCAAAGAGGCAGGTACGGATTATGCCATTATAAGTGGCGTTCAGAAGATCAAGCTGGCAGGTGCAGAGAAGAGAGCATTCTCAAAATGGGCCGAGGAATACACTGAACTGGCAAAACTTCAGTATGATCCTCCTGCCGTTATAAAATTCAGCACAGTTGTGACTTCATGCATATCTTTGATTGGAACAATCGTGATATATTACTTCACAATCAAGACCAATGTGGCACTTGAAGACTATTTTGCATTCAATGTGGCATATGGAAATGTAATGGGTGCATTTGTGATGCTGGTAGCAATGATCGGAGATATTTCCATGATCCAGCCTATGCTTGAAATGGTGAAACCGATATTGGAGACCGTTCCTGAGGTTGCGGAAAATAAGAGTATTGTTACCAGGCTTTCAGGCGGCATTGAAATGAATGGTGTGTCATTCCGCTATAACGACAACATGCCTTTCATTTTCGATAATCTGTCGCTGAGAATAGCTCCCGGACAGTATGTTGCGATCGTTGGCAAGACTGGCTGCGGGAAATCAACACTAATGCGTCTGCTGCTGGGTTTTGAATTACCGCAAAAAGGTGCAATTTATTATGACGGGAGGGATCTGAATACCCTTGATCTGAAGTCACTGAGACGACATATCGGAACAGTAATGCAGAATGGCAAACTCTTCCAGGGAGATATCTATTCGAATATCACAATCTCTGCTCCCCAGATGAGTGTTGATGATGCCTGGGAAGTGGCAGAGACTGCTGGAATTGCCGATGATATCAGGGATATGCCGATGGGTATGCATACTGTTATCTCCGAATCCGGAGGCGGTATCTCCGGCGGGCAGAAGCAGAGACTCATGATCGCCAGGGCAATTGCCCCGAAACCCAAAATTCTCATGTTCGATGAAGCTACATCAGCTCTTGATAATGTGACTCAGAAGAAGATATCAGATGCACTGGATGCATTGAATTGCACAAGGATAGTGATAGCACACAGACTCAGTACTATCAAACATTGCGACAGAATCCTTGTAATCGATGACGGAAAAATCAGCGAGGATGGGACTTATGATGAGCTGCTGGCGAAAAAAGGATTGTTCGCAGAATTGGTCGAACGGCAGCGTTTGGATACAACAGAAAACAAAGAATAATAACATAATAAGGAGTTATATTTATGGAAAACAAATCTCTTGATCAGATCATTAAGACACTCAAGTGCTATGAATTGAATGATGAAGACCTTAACACCGTCAGCGGTGGTCTTAATCAGCCCGGCGACAAATATGGCGGAAAAGTTGATTGCTCCAATCCTGATTGTTTTGTTCATTATGAAGGTACAGGAAATAAAGGCGAATTCTTACTTGCCCAGACATATCATGGCAAGAAATGTCCTGCCTGTGGTAAGGGTACACTTACCGTAGAAGTTTATGAACTTTAATCGGAGATTTAAATAGAGACAGCTGAAATACGCTGTCTCTATTCATCAAAGGAATAACGGGCCAGAGGCCTGACATTGTTTGTATCTTTCAGTGTGGGCAGTTTTGCCTGATCTGGAGGCAGTATCTCATCTGCTGATGCAATCTTCCTTAAAAACGTTTTTATGGTCGGATCAGTCATTATGTCCCGTCTGGTGATCCTTCTTCTGAGAACTATGCCGTCAAGAGATCTGCATCTTGACAATGCCACATACGTCTGACCGTGTGCAAACGCACCGGTTCCCATGTCTATCATTACTTTGTCAAAAGTTTTACCCTGGCTTTTATGTATCGTTACTGCCCATGCCAGCATGACGGGAAACTGGGTGAAGCTTCCGAGGGTTTCAGGGACCACTATATCGCCATACAACTCATAGTGGATGATTTCCCATTTATATGTGTTGACTTCGCAGATGGTGCCGTTCTGAAGTTCACAGAGCAGGGTAGTGCCGTCGCCCTTGTGATTGATCTTGAGCAGTTTGCCAAGTGTTCCGTTGACCCAGCGGTGGCTTGGATCATTTGCGGTCATCATGATCTGTGCTCCTTCCTTCAGGATCAGATCTGCTGAAGTGGGAAGATAATCTTTTGGGAATTTTCCTTCCAGTTCTCCTTCAAATGTTTCAAGTGTGGAGTTAAGTTTATCAAGATGCCTCTGATTGATATCTGTTGCCACTCTGTTAGTAGTAGTAAGACAGATGTAGTAATCGTCATCGGGAAATTCAAAGTTATCCACATATCTGGTGTTGATGATATCCAGATCCTGGGAAGTCACACTGTTGTCTCTGATATGATTAAGTATAGTGATAAATTCGTTATCACTTTGCCTGAAGACTTTATCAAGTTCGATCTTCCATATAGGAAGCTGTGACATTGCTTTTGCAGAGAAAAAGTTCGGTGAATCATATATTCCCAAGAGCACTTCCTCTTCATCTCTGGTTACGACAGGCGGAAGCTGGTAGAGATCTCCGATAAATACCATTTGTATCCCGCCGAAAGGAGTACCGGGTTTTGGTCCGTACAGTCGCAGGAAGATATCGACACAGTCGAGCAGATCTGCCCTGACCATGGATATCTCATCAATGATTATCATATCCAGGTTCTTAACGATTTTTTTCTTGTTTCCTGGTTTTAATTCACGTACACCTTCAGGAGTGATTCCGGGCTTAAAACCAAAGAAGGAATGGATTGTCTGCCCGTGAACGTTAAGAGCAGCGACTCCTGTGGGGGCAAGTATCACCATTCGTTTGTGTGTAGTGTGGGTGAAATACGTAAGAAGAGTTGATTTGCCTGTTCCGGCCTTACCGGTAATAAACAGACTGACATTGGAAAACTCCATAAGCTGAACTGCCTGGGTGAATTCCGGTGTCATTTCCAATATATTGTTTTCTTGTGTCTGCCTGTCCATACAGATTTAATGATACCATTTCAATTGTCCCAATTTTGTAAAATGCTACTATTAAGTGTATGAAAAGTTCATTTTCCATAGGAAAGATCGGCGGGGTACCTGTAAGGCTCCATTTCACCTGGATATTTATCTTTTTATATGTTGTATGGAGCCTCATGGATGCATATTATCCCGGTCCCGGAACAGAGATATCTATTTTTGTGTATCTCGGTTTATCCGTGGCTACAAGTCTTCTTTTCTTTATTTCCATACTCTGTCATGAGCTGGGGCACAGCTTTGCAGCCGGAAAATGCGGAGTCACGGTTTCCAGCATAACTCTTCATCTGTTCGGTGGCGTTGCCAGAATGGATGAACAGCCCCAGACTCCTAAGAAAGAATTCTTTATTTCCATAATGGGTCCGGTTGTAAGTCTGACTATCGGTGGTATCGGACTGGCTCTGGCGTTTTTTAGTATGGGAAAGGTTTTCTATCTTATTCCGAATCTTCTGCTTTGGCTTGGATATGTGAATGTAATTACGGCATTGTTCAATCTTCTTCCCGGTTTTCCGATGGACGGCGGAAGGGTACTACGAGCCGTCATCTGGAGCAAAACCGGGAATGAAACCAAGGCAACAAGGATCACATGTAAGGTCGGTATGGCATTTGCCGTGATCGTCGGCCTGGTCGGCATATATTTCATGATCATACAGTCATTTTCACTGGGTATCTGGGCTTTTATCATTGCCTGGTTCTTCTATGGGGCATCTAAGGAAACTCTGGATGAAATGAAGACAAGACGTGATTATTCCATGTATCCGCTGTCAAAGCATCTCAATCATGATTATCAGGTCTTTATGGCTCTCGACAGTATCGGTTTCGTAAATAAAAAACTTTCAAAAGTGAATGGCAATATTCCGATCCTTGTGAGTAAGGATAACGGTATTATCGGAATACTTGAAAAAAAAGATCTGGATGTCGCAGCCGTGCAGGGAACTGACATCAGACTGGGAAGTATCATGCATCCTCTTCAGGATTATTTTGTTCCGATCTCAGCAGATCCTTTAACTGCTCTTGATGTGATGAACCGGCAGTGTACAGATAATATTGCTGTGATAGATGGCAATAAGCTCCTTGGTTTTGTCAGCAGAAAAGAATTATCCGAAATACAGGGCAGTGTATGATTGTTTGACACTTGAATTTGTCTCACGTATAATAATCACTCGTACAGATTGTATGTGCCCGAGTGGCGCAATGGTAGCGCAATTGACTTGTAATCAATAGGTTGTAGGTTCGAGCCCTATCTCGGGCTTGTTAAAAAATGAATATGGAGAGATGGCCGAGCGGTTAATGGCAACAGACTGTAAATCTGTCGTACTACGTACTTCATAGGTTCGAATCCTATTCTCTCCAGTCCTTCGAAAGAATAAGCACCCATCATGGGTGCTTTTTTATTTGTCAGGGATAATTGTAAAACGCTGTGGTGACAAGTCATGCATGACAGTTTATTCGCTCATTGACGTACAGCTGTTTTTAATGACAAAACACTATATCTGGTTAGTACAAAAAAACTGCACTCCATTACTTGAATAATTTAAAACTGTACTGTACAATAGAATTGCACAAACAGGAGGATGAGATATGGCGAACAAGGTTTTCAGCACGAGAGTCAGAGAATTACGTGAAAAAGCAGAACTCAGTATGGATCAGCTAGCGAAACAGATGGGGATTACTAAAAGTCGTGTTAATATGTGGGAAAATAATGGCACTGTCCCTCGCATGAATGTTCTCGTAGAACTCGCAAAGTTCTTTAGGGTTACGACAGACTACTTGCTTGGGAATGATGATGTCAGTAATCTTTCGCCAAATAACACCCGTCTAAGTACCTTGCAGCGGAATTTGGGAAAACTTAGTGACGCTGATCTTGAGAAGGCTGAGGGGATGCTGAAAGCTGTTTTCATGGAGATTTTTAACGAAGATGGGGACGAAGATGACGATATCTAAAATCTACAGTGTCAGAGAACCAGACTTTAAGAAAATCTATCAATATGCAAATAAGATTTTGGTTCGATCTTCGGTTATTGGTGGATTTCCGTTTAAGGCAAAGGCACTGGTCAAAGAGCAGACAGATATCGCATTTTGTACATTTGAAAAAGCAAATAATAAGTATCGCCAAGACATCAGGCAGTTTGGAAGCGATTCAGCAGTCCTTATGGAGATGCGGGGCGCCTATATCATTTTTTATAACGAATCTGAAGCACTGTATCGCATCCGATTTTCCATCATGCATGAACTCGGGCACTATCTTCTTGGCCATAAATTAAATCTTAATCTGGAAGATGATTTATATGGTGTACAGGAAATCGAAGCAAACTGTTTTGCCGCACAGGTATTAATGCCGGAGCAGCTACTTCGCGTATGCTCGAAACGTGGGAAAACACTCTCGGATGATTTTATTATTCGATCATTTGAAGTTTCTCGGGAAGCTGCCCAAAAACGGCGAAACACTCTTGCGAAAACGGTTTATGAGTGGCGGTCAAGGGAAGAGTCACGATATGATGATAATATCCTCAATAAATATGCGGATCTGATTGATCGTATTGCGCCTCTTCCAACAAGTACTCCTATACCTTTAAAAATGACCATGAGCGCGAACAGGAGCGAACCTCATTGTTAAACGTTCACGTTGGAACTAATGTAATGTACTTATGAAGGGAGGTGATGTCAATTGAGAGTATTGAGCTTTTCGATAAAGAAAAACGCCTTAACAATTGTAACCAGCAACTGCTAAGACGCATTTCCTCGGATGTGGCAAACATCCTAAAGCTATTAAATTATTATGTCGCACTCCGAGGAAATAATCAATATACCAAAAGAAGAACCATTATAAATTTTGGTTCATAACATTGAGATTTTTCTCGGAAAGGAGACATAATATGTCCAGAATTAATGGCATCCGAAACGGGTGCAGAGATGTTTTTCACTCATTTCTGGTGAGTGATGCAACCTATGATGGAATGTTGGAGATTCCGGTCATACAGCCAATAGACCATCTGCCGAACCGTTTGATTTCATTCTCGAAAGCGATAAGGACTGGAGATTATGATCAGTGGGTCCACTTCTATGAAGATGATGGTGGTTTTGAACGTGTCTGGAACAGGCCAAACTACTATCTTCCACATCTTAAAAAGTTTAATGGAATAATCACTCCCGACTTTAGCTTATATCGGGATATGCCGTTGGTCATGCAGCAATGGAATACATATCGAGGTAAAGCTCTGGGACATTGGTGGCAGACACAGGGAATGCAGGTGCTGCCTAATGTTAGAACTGCTGATGAACGCTCGTTTGCATTCAGCTGCTGCGGAGTTCCGCAGAATGCTCCTATATGCATTGGTACTCATGGATGCCTTAGGGTCCGCAAAGATCGCGATCTCTTCAAGGATGGCCTGTCATATGTCGTAAATGAACTGAGACCGTCACATATCATTTTTTATGGTGCTCTACCAGAAGATGTTATTGAGATTTGCTCTGCGAGGAAAGTGAAAGTCCTGCATTTTACCAGTGAATTTGCTCTCAGCAGGAAGGGGGTGAATGTGTAATGGGTACAGGATATCATAGTGGCTTTGGAAATACAGCAGGAGCCGACGGCGGCAGACCAAAACTTGTACCAAACAGCGGTAAGCCAAAACCTGTTCCTAATGGCGACAAACCAAAACCTCTTCCTAAAAAGAAGGTGCCGATTTTCGATGACAAAGGCCATGTAACGAAAGATAGTATAAAAGCAAGAGCGGAGTTTTTTCTTGGGAAATCAGTTGCACGGCTGGAGCACGAGTTACATAAAAATGGCTACGAAACCAAGCGGCGGCCTTCAATACATTCAACTTCTAGAGCTAAAATCATAATGACTCTAAATGGCACTAAAGCCCGGAACATATCTCAGATACTGGTTTCGCCCGGCAGTAATAGGCATGGGGATGTCCCGTATGTAAAAATCAGTACTACTGATTGCGGTAGAATTAAAATTATCAATGCGTTTCCGTCTGAATACAAGTCCGATGGGCGAGAGAAAGCAGAACTCATTTACAGGAGGATAATAAAATGATGAATATAGTACCATACAAGGGTGTTGGTGAAATAACTTTTGAAATGTCGTTTGATGAGGTCAAGGAACTCCTTCGAAAGAAGCAGATTAAGTTTAATACCGAAAATTGGCCAAACAAAGGGTGTGATCCAGAGGTGGCATGGGTCATTATTCGAATCGATAAAGAAATCAGCATCTTCTTTGCCAGGAATCGGATGTTCAAGATCTATTTTGAGAATGGCTTCTCAGGAAGACTTGAAAATGGGATCTCACTGGGAATGAATATCAAAGACGCAAAGAAGCTGGATAATACTATTGAGTATGATGACTGGAATGAGGTTTACACTTCTGACCTGGGATACTGGCTTGAAGATGATGTGGAAAGCGGTGAGATTATCTCAATCACTGTCTTTATCAAAGAACTGGAAGATGACGATGTTTTCTTCCGTTATGACTGGTGCAATAATCCAGATTAATCGTTTTTGAGCCATACAAAAAAGGGCTTTCGACTTCCCGGCCGAGAGCCCTTTTTTTGTGAAGGTGTAAGAACTATTTATTGTTGATGAAGTCTTCGAGTAACTGTCTGTTGAGGAAGTCTTCTCTCTGGACTCTCGGATGCTTCATGAAGTAGCTTGAAGGAGGTACGATATCGCCTGACAGACCTCGGTCAAGAGCAATCTTCATGCATCGGATTGCATCGATCACGACACCTGCAGAGTTAGGTGAATCTTCGACTGAAAGTCTTAATTCCAGATTCATGGGAACGTCACCGAACTGCTGACCTTCGATTCTCAGGAAGCAGAGCTTGTTGTCATGCTGCCAGGGAACGAAGTCTGATGGACCAACATGGATATCGAACGGATCAAGAGGTTCCTTAAGGTTTGACTGGACAGCCTGGGTCTTGGAGACTTTCTTGTCTGCAAGTCGGCTTCTGTTAAGCATGTTGAGGAAGTCAGTGTTGCCGCCGGTGTTCAGCTGATAAGTGTGCATGATCTTGATGCCTCTTTCTTCGAAGAGTCGCATAAGTTCACGATGAACGATAGTAGCGCCGAGCTGTGATTTGATATCGTCGCCGATGCATGGAACGCCTGCTTCCTTGAATCTTGCGATCCATCTGTCATCACTGGCAATGAATACCGGCATACAGTTGATATAGCCGACTTTTGCTTCAAGAGCGCAGTCTGCATAGAAATAGGCTGCTTCGCGTGAACCGACCGGCAGATAGCTGATGATCATATCAACGCCGGAATCTTTGATGCTCTGTACGATTTCTGCTTTGGTTGGTTCCGGAGCAGGGGATACACGGAATGAGATATCCTCATCAAAGTCCTGGGTATGTTCTGAGATACCGTCAAGCACTACACCCTTTTTGACGATGACGCCGGTTTTGGGAACATTTGGTGCGAATACTTTTGTGCAGTTTGGCTTAGCAAAAATTGCCTCTGCAACATCCTTGCCGACTTTTCTGACATCAACATCATATGCCAGGCCGACTTCGATGTCCTTGATCTCATAACCGCCGAGAACCTTGTGCATAAGACCGATGGGTTTTTCTTCACAGTCATGATAATACGTAAGACCCTGTACGAGTGAAGACGCGCAGTTTCCTACGCCGATGATACCGATTTTGATTTTGCTCAATTTATATTCCTCCAGAATTGTATTTACACTATCGATAACAAATTGAAACTTTTTCATATTTTGACTGATTGCGAATAAATAATCAACTGTAATAAATAATCAACAAAATGTTGATAATTAATAAACATATGTAAACAATCATGGCTGAATTGTTTTGTCATCTGCCTTGATATTTTCTAATTTATTATGGAAAGCAGACCTTTATATATGTTAATATCATATGATTATATTAGTTTTATCCTAATGGGAGGTATTCGCAGTGAATATTAACGAAGCTTCAAATGGTGATCAGATTACATTGTCCGTCAGCGGACGGGTCGATACCACTACGGCTCCCGATTTACAGACATCAATCACTAATGCTTTTGAAAAGAGTGCAGATCTTGTAATCGATTTTTCAGAAGTTGAATATATTTCCAGTGCAGGTCTCCGAGCATTGCTTTTCGGACAGAAGACTGCCCAGTCTAAAAATGGCTCAATGGTAGTTACCAATGTGACCGATGCTGTGAAGGAAGTACTTGATATTACCGGTTTTTCCAATATTCTTACTATCCAGTAATTAGCAGTATTTTGATGATTGTTTTATTGCAATGTTCATCTCTGTATATCCTTTATTTCACAATGATGGCGGTACACTAGTCAGATATGAAGAATTCTGATAACAGTAACGCAAAACTTGTTCAGAACGATACGTTTCTCAGCAGAACGTTCAATTCTGCTGTTATTCCCAGTATCCTGACGACACTGACTGGTACTATCACGATCATCGTTGATGGTATTCTTGTCGGTCAGAAGATCGGTTTGAATGGTCTTGCCGCACTTAACTACTGTCTTCCACTCTATATGATCCAGTGTGTCATAGGATCGCTTATTGTTTCCGGTGCAGGCATTATTTCATCTAGGCTTATCGGAAATAGTGATCACAAAGGGGCGAATGATTACTGTCAGGTTGCCGTGACCCTCGGCATAATAGTTTCAGTACTTCTGACATTTTTCGGAGTATTATTCCTTGATCCTATCAGTAAAGCTCTGTGTTCAGATCCTGAGATAACACCGATGATCGTTGAGTATGCATATATCACTTTCCTAGGTACGGTATCACGTGTATTGCTGTATATTCCGTTCTGGTATCTGAGGATAGAAGGGAAGAATAATCATGTCCTTATATCTGTAGCCATAATGGCAGTCGGCAATATCATCCTTGATATCGTTTTCCTGTTCGGGCTCGGATACGGAGTCGCCGGTGCTGCTCTTGCCAGTGTGATATCGACCACAGTCGCAACCATGTATGGTCTTATTATTCTTTTCTCAAAGAAGACCAGGGTGAATTTTGAATTTAATCTTAAGATGCCGACGCTGGCAATGATGAAGAAAATATTTGTGACAGGCAGTCCGGCTGCGAATAATAATCTTATGCAGACGCTCAGATTGCTTGTCGTGAACTATCTTCTTACTTATTTCGGCGGAACAGACATGGTGGCGTATTTCACGGTTATCAATGGTGTTGCATCAGTTTCTGAATCCATTACTGTCGGAGTTCCTTCTGCCGGTATTGCGATTACAGGTATCTGTTACGGAGAACATGATAATCCCAGTTTAAGGATCATATTGAAAAAAGAGATCATATATGGAATCCTTCTGTGTCTGGTCTTTGGAGCTGCGATCATTTTCGGTTCTGACTATATTGCAATGGCATATGGTGTTGATGGCAGTATCCGTTTTCCTATGATGTGCCTTGCGGCAAGTCTTGTACCGGCACTTTTATGCGGAATATTGATCCATTTTTATAATGTGACTGGTCATGAGGTTCTTTCGAATACTATGATCACGCTCAGAATATTTGTTTTCGCAGCCATTACAACATTTCTGCTTCAGTACAATGATATGGCTCCATGGCCGTTCCTGTTCCAGGAACAGGTTCTTACTCTTTTTTTCTGGATCATTGCATCCGGATTTATTGCCAGACGCAGAAAACTGTCACGTTTTCTTTTGCTTGATACAGAACTTGAACACTCAGGCAATGTGATCAATTTCTCGTCAGATTCATCAGCTGAACAGATTGCAGGCGCAAGCGAGAAGATCGTAACTTTCTGCGAGAATAATGACATGAATCCCAAGGAGGTCATGAGTGTCAGTCTGGCTCTTGAGGAAATAATGGCGCTCATTGCAGAAGTGAACCGTGATCATGCTCAGGAAAAACGCAATAATGAAAAAAATACTGTCCCGGGTGATCTTTCAAATAATAGTGACCTTGTTTTATTTGATATCAGGGTGTTCAAGATACAGGGAGTCATCGGTATCCGTTTCAGATATGACGGTATTCCGTTCAATCCTGTTGCTGAAGAAAACCAGTCAGATATGTATATGGGTATCCGTCTTGTAACCAAGATTACACAGACGATTGTTTATAGAGTGGTTTTTGGTATGAATTCTCTTTCCATCACTATTTAGGAGATTTCGGTATGAATGAAGATTTGAATCTGGAAAATTTAAAAACGATTATCGAAAATTGCAAAGATACCGAATTTGGCCGGAAACATAATTTTGATAAGATCCATTCTGTTGATGATTACAGGAGGGAAGTTCCCCTGTCTGAATACAGGGATTATGCTGAAGCGATAAAGAGAATGGAAAACGGTGAAGAAAAAGTTCTCACTGCCTGGAAAGTAAAGCATTATCTTTCTACTTCCGGAACAGGCGGAGTTCAGAAGCACATACCTCTCACTCAGGAAGGTATTGACCGATACGGAGATATTTTCTATTTTGCCCCGTTCAAAGTGATGGGGATTGATATTCATGCTCCCAAGATCTTTCTCAGCACGTTTGTTGTGAATTCAACGGCCCCTATACTCATCAGTACTGCATATTTTTGGAATCTGAAGGAAAAGGGTATCCTTGATCCGAATGATTTCCTTGAAAAAGAAAGGTTGCTTTTCCCATCAGAGTCGCTTGATGTTGAGATTCAGACATACTGTAAGGCAAGGGCTGCTCTTTCCTGTCCTGATCTGACTGCCATTCAGTCAATGTTCCTGTATGATGTTCTGCAGTTCTTCCTGTATCTGAAGTCAAACTGGAAGATGCTGATTTCAGATATAGAGAACGATTCATTTTCAATCGAACTGCCTGAAGATATAAAGAGTGTGGTTAAAGGGTTCAGCAAACCTGATAAGGCATGGCTTGATAAGATCAAGAAAGAATTTGCAGCAGGTTTTGATACACCGATAACTCCCCGAATCTGGCCAAAACTGAGTTTTGTGACAGGAATCGGCGGAAAGGTATTTCTTGAACAGTCTGAGGCAGTGAAAAGCTTCTGCGGAGATATTCCTATTTTCTATTTCTGCTATGGTTCTACTGAATGTGTACTGGGACTTGCCTATGCTCCCAACAAAGCCGATTATTCACTGACACAGAGAATTGGTTTCTTTGAATTCCTGCCTATCGGCGGGGATGAAACAGTTCTTCCGAGGGAAGTTGAGATCGGCGGAATATATGAACCGATAGCTACTAATTTTTCAGGGCTTTACAGATACAGAATGGGTGACAGAATCAGAATCACAGGTTTCATGGATGACGGACTGCCGACTTATGAGATTCTCGGACGAAATACACTGATACTTAACATGTGTGGCGAAAAAGTTGAATATGAATCAATTTACAGGGCTGTAATTGATGTCCGTGACAAGTATAATATCGGTAGTTTTGATTATTGTGTTGCAACTGATATCAGCGGAAAACACGGGCATTTTGATATCTTTATTGAAGGAAAAATCAATCCTGCTGTGAAAGAAAGTCTGGCTGCTGATATCGATGCATATCTAATTAAAACGAATATTGATTATAAAGACCTGCGAAACAAGAACAATATTGATCCTCCTGTCGTTTATGTTATTGCAGACGGCATGATGGAACAGTGCAGGGCGGCTACAATGCCTTCCGTTACCACCAAGAAGCCGCTTCAGATAATCAAACCTGAACAGAGGGAATACTTGAAGGAGAGGAGCCTGTAAGTTATGGATGAAACAAACAAAAAAAATAAGCGCACAAAGATCAGTCATAAAATTGCGACGCTGATCATTCTTTTTGCATTGATTCTTACTGCAGCAACTACCACCGTCGGCTATTTTGTGTTCAAATCAAACACAGAGAGAGTCTACAATGATTCTGCATATAATACTGCCAAAGTTGCCGCATCATACATCTCCCCTGAACTTCTCAAGGAATACTCTGATCTTGCAAAAGAATATGTTGCAGGAAACGTATCACAGGAACAGATTCTTTCTGTTATCGGATCAGACGATTATAAGAATGTACGTGCTCTCATAGTCAACCTCAAGGAAGATATGGGCGCAAATGACATCTATATCGTGTACCCCGATATGGAAATGATGTGGAATTACGGAAACATTCCTGATGAAGAATGGAATCCAATGCTGTATATCTTCGATTCCTACATTGATGAGAATTACAGCTATTACCTCGGTAATATAGGTCCTTTCAATCCCAAATTCATAGAGGATATTGATAAAGTAATCACAACCGGTGAGAGATCTGATAACTATTTTGTCTCTAAGAGTAAATATGGTTATAACACTTCTGCTGTCTATCCCATTTATCTCAACAATGAACTGGTTGGTGTAGTGGGTACTGAGATCCCGATGGTCACGATTACCGATACACTTCGCAAGTATCTTATTATCGTTACTCTTCTTGCTCTGGCAATCATGGCTTTGGTGATAACCCTGATCTCAATGGTTCTTAATAAGATTATCGTTAAACCCATCAATATTGTTGCCAGTGAAGCAGAAAAGTTTGTTGACGATACTTCGGTTATCTCCATGAAGCTAAACAGTATCAGGACCAATGATGAAATTGAGGACCTGTCTCAGAGTATCATGACGATGGAAAATGACATCAACCGATATATCGCTGAGGTTAAGAGCGTCACAGCAGAAAAAGAACGTATCGGAGCAGAACTTAACGTTGCCAGAAATATCCAGAAGGCCATGCTTCCTATCATCTTCCCGGCTTTCCCTGAAAGAAAAGAATTTGATATATATGCTTCAATGGATCCTGCTAAGGAAGTCGGTGGTGACTTCTATGATTTCTTCCTGGTTGATGATTCACATCTGGGAATGGTTGTTGCAGATGTCAGCGGTAAGGGCGTTCCTGCCGCACTGTTCATGGTCATCGGTAAAACTCTTATCAAAGATCACACCAATCCAGGACTCGATCTTGGCACAGTGTTCTCTGAAGTCAACAATATGCTTTGCCAGACAAATTCAGAACAGCTATTCATTACTGCATTTGAGGCTGTCATCGATCTTAAGACCGGTGAAGTCAGCTATGTCAATGCAGGACATGAACATCCGTTTATCATGAAGAAACAGGCAGATGGTTCATACAAGTATGAGGAAGTTGTTCCTAAGTCCGGTATCGTTCTTGCTGCAATGGATGATATGCGATATGTATCCGGCAGCTTCAATCTTGAGCCCGGTGATCGTCTGATTCAGTACACAGATGGTGTAACTGAAGCCACCAATGCCAATAATGAGCTTTACGGTATGGAAAGACTCGGTGCATATCTTAATAAAAATACCGATAAGAAACCCGAAGAACTGCTTCATGGTTTGAAGGCAGATATCGATGAATTTGTAGGCGAAGCTCCTCAGTTTGATGACATCACTATGCTCTGCTTCGAATACAACGAAAAGATGGATTGATCATTAACTCAATAAGAGTAATTAACAAGAATGCCCGGTCCGGACCGGGCATTCTTGTTTTTAGTGACGGTTTCTACTGAAAGATTTTACCTGCTCCAGTAAAACCTTTCAGTAGAAATGAAAATTATTAAAAAAGTTTGAATATAGTATTAAACTTTGCATTGTGTAAGCTTTTTTATAAGTTGTATAATTTCCAAAGAAATCTTTAAGTCGATACAGAGATATCGGTAAGATTAAAAAGTAGTGTAATGAGCTTATTTTTAAGTCTTGT
>JAEESL010000096.1 GCA_016286345.1 Dehalococcoidales bacterium
AGGCGGCCACAAAATCCTCGTAGCAGCTGAAGGTGTACAGGTCAAGCCACATGCCAGCCTTATCACTAGTAGTGATAAGGCTGGTTATCCCGAGTATAGATTATCACAAGTAACATAAGATGATTTCCTGATTATCAACCTTTTGTGTTATCTACTTCGGCCCTAACTAGTGATAATCGAGGCGTTTCTTATCCTTTTGCCTATTTACCAAGATTTCTCAACCATGCTCTTATTTCTTCGTCCTGGTTCCATATCGGCTTTTCCTTAGAAACGGGCAAGACATCTGTATAAGCATTTTCTATAGCCTCGTTCCTGTGCTTGGAGTCTGCTCTTGCGTATATCTCTGTCGTACTTATTGATGTGTGACCCAACATATCACGTATGTAGATAAGATTCACACCATCAGCCAGTAAATGCATGGCCTTGCTGTGCCTAAAACTGTGAGGGGAGATTTTGTTCGGCAATACGCCAGAGGTCTCTCGATTACATTGATTCGCATATTGGCTGATAACATATGCCACACCGGAACAACTGATTCTTGTGCCTCGCCGGCTTTTGAAGAGAGGTTCATACTGCCTGTCTGGATGATCCAAATGAAGCTCCATCATATAATCCTTGACCATATCGGCAACCTTTTCCCTTATAATGACAGTCCTGGATTTTCGCCCTTTACCGAACAAACGTACTTTGCAAGCCTTTTGAAAGATCAGGTCGTGGGGAGTCAAGTTTACCAGTTCCTGAACACGGGCAGCAGTCTCGTATAACATCAACAGCATGGTCAAATCCCGACGGCCTTCTCTTGTGGTGGTCGGTATTGCTTCCAACAAGTGTCGCATGCCTTCTACCGACAGATAGTTGAAGTGAGGTGTATCTGTCTTCTTTTGCTTGATTGTAAGGATTTCACTCCATTGGTTGATATGAGCTATATCTTCATACATCATTACTTTGGCAAACGAAGATATGGCAGCCAACCGATGGTTCCGAGTCCTGTCACTGTTACCCCTTTTGCGTTGAAGCCAATTAAGGTATTCAATCACTGTATTACGGTCTAGTGCAGACAGTTCGATTCTGTTAGCCAACAAGTTTTTCTCCTCTTTGAAAAAGTCGAGCAACGAGCCTATAGCGTTGCTGTATGAGCGGATTGTGTGAGGACTCAGCCCCAAGTCATCAGTCAGATGTTTGAAAAACGACTCTATGTATTTTGTTAAGGGTTCACCATTCATCGCCATCAAATTTTGGTAGGTTAATATTCTGGATGATTTTGTCTGAAGATATTGCCTGTTTCAGTACTTCTGGGTAGTTCTCTTGCGTGAGTCTGACATATGTTTCTGTCGACTGCATGGTTTTGTGACCGAGATATGCAGCCAAATGCGGCAATATATTATGGATGTCTGCACCGGTGGACACTCGTTGCTCCAAGGAATGCACGGCAAAAGTGTGTCTGAGGTCATGGAGCCGAGGGCCGTCTCTGCGTCCTCTGTGCGGTATCCCTGCAGCATTGAGAATGATCCTAAACCAGTTGTACACTATCTTTTTGTCATACTTTCCTCCGATAGGATTTATGAAGAATGGCGAATCGGCTGTCTCTGCCTTCCCCATCGGAGTCTTCGATTTTTGCCGCTGATATTGTTTCAGCACATCCAACATGGAAGGCGATAAAACCAATATCCGCTCTTCTCTGTTTTTTGTTTTCCTCAAAGTTATTAAACCTCTCTGTAGGTCTACGTCACAGACCTTCAGCCCACACACTTCTGATATCCTGGGGCCAGAACTGTATAATAGCCGCAGAATGGCGGGCATGGCAAAATGGTTTCGTTTCTTTTCATAGTGTTTTGGGCAATAATCGTCTGCGGCTTGAAAAATCGCTTGGATCTGCTCTCGTGTATATATAAACGGGATGTAGCTATCCGTTCCGTTTTTAGGAAGCTTGGGAATGTAGCATTTGGTTCCCAGGTCATTTATGTGTCGGCATAATTGGATGATAACCCTGTACTTCTCGTATATTGTGGTCTCCTTGTTCCCGATGCACATAGATCGCCATTTCGCAAAAAACGCACTCGACAAGTCTTCGACTCCTGCGTCCTCTTTGTAGAGATATAAGTCAAACAACTTCAGTGCGCTAAAGTACTTTTCTATGCGCACACTTTGTGAACGTTTAAGCCTGATCAGGCTTTCCATATAGGGGGCCAGTTTGCTCTGGAAAACGTAATCACTCATAAAACAATCCTCCTTTCTGGCTGTAAAAATGTTCATTAACAGGCGGAACTTCAAGAGCATATTCTTTGAGAGATGCAGTATCTATCTTCAGATACGGGATTGTACTCGATGTGCTCGAATGTCCCAAGACGCTTGATATAGTCGATAGGGGCGTTCCGTTAGCCAACATGTTGGAGGCAAGGGAATGGCGTACACTATGTGCACCAAAATGCCTTCCCATCGTTTTGATACCGGCTCTTTTGAATGCTGTACTGACGATGTCGTTGATTGACATGTTGTTCAATGGCCGAAAGGGCATGTTCATGGTGCAGAAGATTTCCTGAAAATCCGTCTTTGGCCTGACATATTTCAGATACTTGATAATGGCTTCACCTATTTCCTTCAGCAAAGGCAACTCCAAGGGGACGCCGGTTTTCTTCTGGATTAAACGGATTTTGCATTCGTCCCAAAGAATGCTTCCGAAAGTTATGGCTGCAATGTCCGATGAGCGGAGCCCCAATCTTGTCATCAGCAGGAT
>JAEESL010000097.1 GCA_016286345.1 Dehalococcoidales bacterium
TCGTTTCCTTTTTTCTTACCGCATCCGGTTATCATTACCGAAGATGCAAGTAAGGCAGCCGCCATCAATACGGCTGAGATTTTCTTTAACGTGCCCATAAATACCTCCTATTGTTTTAATTTTCCCCTTATTGTTTCCTGTTCTTTATCCTTTTTCACTGACAACGGTCTTTGAACGGTCATTGATTATCTTTATGACATCATCCAATGACTTCTGCCCGGTAAAATAAGCAGGCATTTCTTCTCTGACGATTATGGTGATAGCCGCATCTCCTTCACCGATTACAGAACAGGAAAGCAGCATCTCTTCGTAATCACTGACCGCTTTTTTGTCGACCTCGCAGAACGGATATCCCATTCCAAAAAGCGAGTCTCTCGTATATTGGCTCTTAAATTTTTTGTATGTTGAGTTGTATTTCTCGATCGCTTCCAACGCAGTTGCTTCGTAAGCTGATTTCCTTACAGGTGTTATCTCCTCATACAGGCCGAAAGATTTTTGCATCTCTTCTGAGAGAAGAACTTCTACAAATTCCATACAGGCTTTTTTCTCTTTTGTGGTAGCGGATATGCCGACCGATGAACTGGCAGTCATGGAAGGACCCCTGCCGTCATAGGACGGAAGTCCCATCACTTTGATCTCAGTTATACTGTCAGGCAAATAACTGACAAGAGTAGGCATAGTCAGGCCGACTTCATATCTGACAGTTCTCTTACTGTTCTCTACTGCCGTCAGATATAAAGCGTCCGCTCCGGGGATAATTTTTTCCGATACATTATCTTTGGTATATTCTGCGAACGCACGGAAAGCCGGCGTGTCGAAATTGACCTTTCCCTTTTCCATATACGAATCCTTCATATTATTCAGGCATCTGATAAAGTAGTCTGTCCTGTCAGAATATATGCTTATCGGATCCGCACCGTTACAAGGGCCTGCTACCAGCTCCTTGTATTGGTCAAAGGTAAACCCGTACTGATCCTCTGCAACATCCTTTTTTGATACTACGATACCGGTCAATGAAACTCCGAGAGGAACCTGATACAGTTTTCCGTCATATTCACTGGCTTTGATCATGTTCTCGAAAAGGCCGTCAGTCTTTATCTCCTTCTTCAGATCCAGAAGGTAATTACTGTTGTTAAGATGAACGATCCCGGCTCCGTCCAAAACAATATCCGGGCCGTCGCCGTTCATCAGATCTATTGCCAGCTGATAAGAAAGCTCTGATGATAACTTGTAGTATTTATCATCATAATCATCATCGAAATAGCTGATCTCACCGCTGTTTACTTTCTTAATTACGGAATAATCGTTATCAAGTTTAATGTAGTAATCAGGATTGCTCTCATTAAAAACTGCCACAGCTTCGCATATGGAATAAGAATAAAAACTCATTGCAGTCGCATGAAGAACTGTTTTTCCCGCATTCGGGTTTTCCTTTTCTTTGGTCAGTATATACAGGGTTTCTCCATCACTTGAAGAAAAGATAGTCTGCAGGGACTTCGTGGTAAATGTCGATAAAAACATGCAGTCATCCGTCATTGACAGCAACTTCATATTCAAAGCTTCACTGCGGTTGATATTGCATGAATTGAATGAGAAAACCTCAACTTTCGACTTGTTCTCAAAGTCGATCTTTTTGAGACCTTCCTCATCACATATTACATAACCGATACCATCAACATATTTAGCTTTATCAAGCTCATACTGTATCCAGGAATAGTCTTTCGCAGACTCGATAATATCACCTGTACTGAGAGTCATTTCATAGAACATCATTTTGCCGAAAGCAGGATTTCCTCTGACAAATAAGATCTTCCCTCCGCCCATATAGATCATTGAATCAACGATTTTCGCATCATCTACACCGGGGAAAAAGCTGTCGCTCACTACAGTCACGGAACGCCCGTCAGATGAATCAATATCAAAATAGTGCTTTTCACCGCCGGTCCGGTCTTTCTCAACATATGTGATCACATAATCGTCGAACTCGAATTTTTTCTCAGTAAGCGTCGCGTCTTTTTCTTTCCGCTCTTTGTGTCTGGATATCTCTCCGCTGGACGCATCAAAAACAACATCGATAATGCGGGAATCAAGTTTGCCGACATTGTTAGAAGGATATACCGCTGAAACTGTAAGTGAGATAAAGCCATCGCTGACGGTATAATCGCCTTCAACATACCAGGAAACACTTATTCCGTTCTCCTTAAAGAGTTCCTTGTCCGTTTTTTCTGTTGCGGAGCCGTTCTTTTCTTCCTCGTCTTTTCGAAGTCTTTCGACGATCTTCGGGTAATCGTCAGGATCTAATTTGAACATGTCTGAATCTTCGATCTTCTGGTTGATGTTTATCGTTTTTTCGAGACTTCCGTCTTTCCCGTAGATCTCCAGATAAGACTGGTTCAGGTCAGAATAATCATACGCGTTAGACGCTTCCCACATAGGGATAGTCTTGTGCAGGTCGATCAAATATACAGCCCTGTTATCAGTCGCTCCGATGAACCAAACGAATGAATAATCAACATCTTTCTCCAGTAAGAACTGCTCCCCAACCTGCACTTTCTTAACTGAATACCACGCTTCATCTTCCGGGATCTTTTCTTCATTGCCCTTTTTTTTACAACCGGTGAAAATCAGGGTTGAAAACAAAAGGGAGGCCGCCATAACAGCGGCAAGAGTTTTCTTTGCCGTAATCATAGTCTTCTACTCCTATTTAATTGTTTTCTTCCCCAATAAGT
>JAEESL010000098.1 GCA_016286345.1 Dehalococcoidales bacterium
GTTGAGAAGGCACCTGTTGCCCTCAAGGAGAACGTTTCCAAGGATGAGGCTGATGACCTCATGAAGAAGCTTGACGGTTGCGGAGCTGAGCTCGAACTCAAGTAATTCTTGATCGCTTTAGAATAGTGACTTAATATGAGCTGTCTGCTGTATTGCGGGCAGCTCATTTTTCTTTTATATTATTAGTGTTATGGGGAAACGGGTAAGAAGGTGATGACGGTAAGGAGCAAGAGACAGACAGGGTTTTACTTACTGATGTGACCGTCGCTTTCAAATATCTTTTGCTGTTAATGCAGTTTGCCCGTAAACAGGCAGGCTGCATTTTTGTTGGTCAGGAAAAAATGCGATATAGGAGAAGCACTATGGGAAGTACTTTTGTCAGAAAGCATGATGGTCTGATCGGCCATTCGGTAACAAGACTGCTCGGGGTGATGTTTGTTGTTGCCGTGGTTGTTTCATTGGCATCAATGACGGTATCTGCAGATAAGACCGTTGTCGAATCAGATGAATTTGAAAAATATAAATATGAATTGTTTTCCGACGGTGAGCTGAAGATAACCCTGAAGTACGATAACAGTTCTACCTCCAGGTCAGTATATCTGAAAGATACCTGTGACTCCTCATTGGTAAAGAAGATTACAGTTGATATTACCGGATATGATGGCAGTGATATATATTTCGATGGATCTAAATACAGTATATCTGAGTCAACAACTGTAACATTTGTTTGTGAAGGTGATTGTGAAGATCTCATCTTATACATTGAGAACTTCAATATGATCAAAGGCGGGAATTTGAAATTTCCGGAAGGAATAAAATTTGCTTCTTTGTCTCTTGATCATATTAATAATATTGATTCCATGGATTTTCTTTCCGGTTATCAGTGCGGTTTGCTGGGTCTTTGGGATATAAATGGTTTGGAAAAGATCGATCTGTCTTCAGTCGGCGCAAAAGGTCTTGGAGTAATTAGTTGTCATGATCTTACAGAATTAATACTTCCCGACAAGTGTGAGGGGATAGATGTAGAGGATTGTCCCGTCCTCTATACGTGTTATATCCCTGCAAGTTTAAAATATGTGAAATGTTGGGCATATACTTCAGTCGGGGGAGAAGAAGGATATATCTATTGCTTTGATAATAGTCATTCCCTGGCTGATATTTACTATTCAGGATCGAAAACCGAATTTGATGATATAAAGGTAATGGTCTTTCGTATCGGCGGAGGTGAATCGGGAAAAGTTGCCGAGGATATTACTTTCAGAGATCTGTGCGGCGAAGCAGAGATACACTACTTCAACGGGGCAGCTTCAGCATGGTATCAGAATGGTGATGCATGGCTCTATATAGATGCGAACAGTGAGATTGTTACCGGCTGGCAGGAGATAAATCGCAACTGGTATTACTTCAATGATGAAGGCATCATGCAGACCGGATGGCTCAAAGACGGCGGCGTCTGGTATTACCTCAAGCCCAATGGTGCTATGGCGACAAACTGGCTGGAGATCTCGGGTGTCTGGTACTACTTCGGCACAAATGGAAAGATGAGGACCGGCTGGCAGAAGGCAGGCGGTAAAGATTACTTCTTCAAGTCTGACGGTTCCATGGCATCCGATGAATATATCGACGGATATTACCTTGAAAAGAACGGCACCTGGACATATAAGTTCAGAGCAAGCTGGAAGAGCGATTCGAAGGGCAAATACTATCAGGACACCAAGGGGTGGTATCCGAAGAATCAGTGGCTCAAGATAGATAACCAGTGGTACTTTTTCAAGAATGACGGATACATGGCGCAAAGCGAGTATGTTAACGGATATTGGTTTAACCTAAACGGCACATGGATATATACTTACAGAGCAAGCTGGAGAAAGGACTCAAATGGCTGGTGGTATGGAGATGCCAACGGCTGGTACGCAAAGAACTGCACGGTAAGGATCGACGGCAAGCTCTACGATTTCGACAGATACGGATACTGCACGAATCCGTAAGCAGAAACGGAAAGCAACAACAGGGGACTGTTTCAGTCAATGTGACATTCCCCTTAAACTCATAGTGACCGCTGCAGGCAACGACTTTTGAAAGGAGCCGTATATGAGACTTGAAAACGACAAGAATTTTAATTTTCTATACAATGAGCAGTATGAAAAGATCCCGAAGCTGTTCAGGTGGAGCAAGGCACGTATTATAGCGGCATTCATTGTCATGGGCATATGCTTTGTTGCCGGGATGATCTTTTTAGCGCTGTTTAATGACTCGGTGGAATATGTAAGGATACCTTCGGCTCCCGGCTACGAGATGGGATTTAATGTTTACAACAACAACTTTATCATTGTCTCGATCATATGCTTTGCCATAATTGCCCTGATTGCCGGATGGATGACTCTGTCCAAAGCATTAGAGAAAAGGGCATTCAAGAAAGCATCAGAACTGTCAAACATGATCTTCCTTACCGAGCGCCACAAGATGGAACTCAGGTGGCAGGAATGGAAGATGGAGAACAGGGATTACTGATCTCCTGACGCAGATCCACTGGACTTCGCTTCGCCGGAAAAAGAAAAATACCCGTTTCTTCTTATTTCTATTGACTTTGAAACTATGAGTAGATATAATTTCAAAGCAACTTTTATGGCGGCATAGCTCAGTTGGCCAGAGCGTCCGGTTCATACCCGGCAGGTCGTAGGTTCGAATCCCACTGCCGCTACCATAAAAGGCCCG
>JAEESL010000099.1 GCA_016286345.1 Dehalococcoidales bacterium
CAGCATATCATAAATCGTTACTTCGATTCCCCCGTTTGCCTCGTCCTTCACTGCTTTCGTGAACTGAACTTCATCCACGAACAGGAAGAACCGATCTCCAGAACGTTCTTTTATAAGGCTTCCAACATATTCGCAGAGCACGATCGGATTCCGGAATTTGTAATACCTTCTTTGGTCTAGTTCCAGCCTGATGATATGATCATCTGAGATGCCCTGTGAGAGCAGATATTCGTAGAACAGGTCAAACAACAGGACCGATTTTCCGCATCTGCGGATCCCTGTAATGACTTTTATTTCACCGTTCCACATGTTGTGAATCAACCGATTCAGATAACGATCTCGCTTAATCATTCTTTTTACCTCTTACTTTGGACGTATTTGCCCTAAGTTCGAGGTCATTATACCATTGCCTCCTGACAATTTCAACAGAAAACGCTCTTTCATCGAAAACTTAGGACGTATATGCCTTAAGCATATGATCAGTCCGATCGTTTTATACATTCATATTTCAAACAGAGGGTAACCTCCTTGTTTGTCCTGCAGAGCCTGCAGGAATGGGAAAAGCCCGGTCACTGATTTCGTACAGCAACCCTTATTTTGCCTCTAAATGCCTCTGGGTAATTTTGTGGCAGATTTGCCTTGAAAAAAGAAAGAGGGGAACACTGTCCCCCTCTTGTCAGATTAACTTTCCGATTTTTTGTTTAACCGTCTTGGTCAGCTTAGCCTACGACTCCCCCATTCTCCTCAGCAAAGAAAATGCGATTACCTTCGATATCGGATTTGTCGTTTGGTCTGTAACCGAAACAACTATTCTCAGCAGTCCATTCTTCAGACATCAAAATAAGTGTTTCCAATACAGCATCATTCAATTCAACTTCATGAAAATCCATTTTCTTCTTTAGTCCTCTCGATCTATCTCCAGTGTCATATCCGTAAGATAAATGACATTGCCTGCATTTTCTGCGGTCATCTCGACCATCTTCAAATCGCATTCGTCAACATAACCGATGTCTTCCTTTAAATCCCACAGACAAATCCGTTCCATTTCATCTCCTTCGTAGTGAATGAATGGCTGCAGTTCTGATAATTCACCGGTAAATACTGCCTGATATTTGATAATTCCCCTGCTATCCCTGACTTTAAACAATCCGGCGAATCTAAGATCCTCGTGTGCCTGATGAGTCTCTTCAAACAGCTCACGCATAGCTGCTTCGCGGGCAGTTTCTCCTTCTTCAATGCCGCCAGCCGGGAACTCCCATTGCTGTCTCCAGGAATTAAAGCCAATAAGGTATCTACCCTTGACCTTTATTACTGCAAAAGCACCCGTAACATTCTCATAATCCGATATTCTGTCTTCGCTGACGTTCAGGTATTCTAGCAGTTTCCATCCACTTTTATTCTGTGCCAGCATTTAATGATTTTCCCTTCTGAAACGCCATAGGTCTGTAATTCTCTTTATCGACAACAACATAAAGATCCTCACCCATCATATCTTCAAAATGCTTTCTGAGTCTTATGTTGGTATCCCACTTTTCCTGGTCATATGCTCCGTAACGGTTCTTAACATCAGTCATGCGTTCAACCTGATTCATAACGCCCTCTGCTCCGGCGATAGAATCGCAAAGCTGAATCAGACGATCATAATCATCAAGTTCGATTGCGTTAAGTCTGGCTTTTATCAAAGCAGTCTCTTCTTCTGTAGTGTCAAAATTCCCGACATACTTTGTTATATCCTTTTCATTAAATGAGTGAGTCAGACAAATTCTGGCTACATCATCATATCCAAGCGACATCATATAGGAATAACCATCGGACACATGTCCCAAATGCCTTTTTCCAAACCTTCTTCCGATATCATGGAGCAGTCCAAGGACATATGCTTTATCTGGATTCATACCCGATCTGGCAGCAATAGCTTCAGCGCAATGTGCCGCAGTTCGGCTGTGATTTCCCCACGGCCCGGGATTTAGGCTTTCCGCCTCTTTCAGTAATCGTCCCGCTTCCTCTCTTGACGGATATTTATATCTCTTCTCCGTCCTCTCGTCCGTGATAATATGTTCAATGCCGGTATGTTCAGTCTGTAAGTATTCCTTCATGAAGGATGGGAATGCCTTGTATTTATCCAATTCATCAATTGGGAGCCAGTGCATGCTCTCCCTGACGCCTTGTGTATAACTGTCGCTGTTAAGCTCCCTGGTTCCTCTTGGCTTCATCATGTAAAAAAACGCTATTTCATGACAGTCCATATCCTTAAGCGCACCCCTGTTATCGTTGAAAAAATTCTCATGAATCACAGCCAGTCGGTCAATCTCATAGTGAATGCCGGTCTCTTCATATACCTCTCTTTTTACAGCATCTTCAGCGGTTTCACCCATATGGACACCACCACCGATTGAATAATAATAGTCGTCTTTTTCGTTCCCGGCAAACAGCACATATCCCTCTTCGACTATTATTGCCGCCGCGCGATATCTAAACCAGCGTTTTTCATCGGTAAAACAGCAATTATGTTCCACTCTCACATCTTCCGTTATATCATCACCGGCCCAATCAAGAATAATATCCTTATCATACTTATTAAGATTGTCAGGAAGCTCGGTCCTCTTGAAAAATCTGTGTTCCACTACTTCCTCCGGATCATTAGTAATGTCCCCT
>JAEESL010000036.1 GCA_016286345.1 Dehalococcoidales bacterium
TCTGTATATGCGATCGGCGATGCAGGTCTGCTTAATGCGCTTTATGATGTCGGCATCGCAATGAATGACGTCAACCCTGATTATGTAGTCGTCGGCGAGAGCAAGACTTACACAATGGAAACTATCACGAAAGCAACCAATCTGGTTCTTGCAGGGGCAAAACTGATCGGTACGAATACTGATGTTTCAGGTCCTATCGAAAAGGGCATTCAGCCCGCATGCGGAGCACTGGTCGCTCCGATAGAGATCGCTACAGGCACTCACGCATATTTCTGCGGAAAGCCCAATCCTCTCATGATGAGAACTGCACTCAGATCTCTGGACTGTCATTCAAATGAGTCAGTCATGGTCGGTGACAGAATGGATACCGATGTTATCTCAGGTATGGAAAGCGGTATGCACACAGTCCTGGTACTCTCCGGAGTATCAACGATAGATACTATTAAAGAATATGCATACAAACCGACTGTCGTTTTGGAAAATGTCGGTGAGATCGCCAAGATAGCAAAAGCTCAGCTGCAGCAATAAATCGGAAGCCTGAGTCCTAACCAGTACAAAAAAGACTGATGAGAGATCATCAGTCTTTTTTTTGATAAGACCCCATATAAAAATGCTATATTGTATGTCAGAGATGATACACTGTTATTAACATACAATCCCTTATCATCAGGAGGAGCAAATAAATGGGTCTTTTTGAATCAATTTCCGTTTCAGGAAAAAAATTCCAAAATGAAGTACATGCGTTTACCAACAAAGTTCAGTTCACTTCTGATGAGAAAGGAATAAACGCAGAGATCAAAGAAATATATACCATGATCGGTGAAACTCTTTATAAAGCATACAAAGACGGCAAAGATATGCCGGATTATATTGAAGAATTCAACAAACTGGACGAACTCAACAAAAAACTTCAAAAAATAAAAACTGAACGCGAAACCCTTCTCAACTGTATCTCCTGCTCCAAATGCGGAACATTTGTCCCTAAAGAAAGCAGATTCTGTCCGAATTGCGGTGCTGTTGTTTCGCAAAAGAAAGACGAACCCAAAAAAGAAGAAAAGAAGAAGACTTCTTTCTGTCCAACTTGCGGAGAGCCTGTAGATGACGACAGTGCTTTCTGTGCATACTGCGGCGCAGTACTTAAAAAGCCGGAGGCATAGACATGTTTTTGCAAAAACATACTTTTCTGTTGTTTGCAGTGGTCTCCTGCCTGATGCTGTTGCCTTTCTTGGCGGTCTATAAGGCTATTGATCATTCTGAATAATCTATTAAATCAAAGACTGTTATGGTTGAACCATTTTCTTTCAAGATGGTTGATTAAACTTTTCACAAGTATTGAAACAGATTTAGCTTTGTGCGATAGTTTATCGTAGAAAGAATAATTTATATGCGAATTTCAGAGATCATAAAAAGCGATAAACCGAGTCTGTCTTTTGAGGTGTTTCCACCCAAGACCAGCGACAGATTTGATACCGTTTTGTCTGCAGCAACAGAGATCGCTGCCCTGAAACCCTCTTTTATGAGTGTGACTTACGGAGCTGGCGGAGGAACTTCTGAATATACTTCTGCCATCTGCAAGCTTTTAAATGATCATGGCGTTACTTCGATCGCCCATCTGACATGCGTTTCTTCTGACAAATCAAAGATAAACACAGAGCTTGAATCTCTGCGCAATAAAGGAATTGAAAACATCCTGGCTCTCCGCGGTGATATTGCTGCCGGCCATGATCTCAAAAATGCCAGTTATCATCACGCAAGCGAGCTTATGAAAGATATTTCGGATTTCGGTGGTTTCTGTATGGGCGGAGCATGCTACCCTGAAGGTCATCCTGAAAGCCCCAACAGTGCTGCTGATATCCAGGGTCTTAAATACAAAGTTGAGAACGGCTGTGAATTCCTGACTACCCAGATGTTCTTCGATAACAATATCCTCTACAACTTCCTATACAGGCTGTTACATGCCGGTATAGATATTCCCGTTATTGCAGGGATCATGCCGGTCACCAATGCAAAACAGATCAAGCGTATCTGCGAATTGTCTTCCTCTGCACTCCCCCAGCGATTCGTAAAGATAGTAGACAGATTCGGAGATGATCCTGATGCCATGAAACAGGCTGGTATAGCTTATGCAACAGAACAGATAATAGATCTGTTTGCCAACGGAGTTAATGCTGTCCATGTATATTCCATGAATAATTCCGATGTGGCTGCTGCTATAAAAAACAATCTGTCGGAAATACTGGAATGATAAAAGAACGGTTCTACGGGGAAATACCCGAAAACTTCCTGATCCTGGACAGGAATGAAGCCGCCGCCCGCCTTAAAGTTGCAAGAGATTATTCAAATGAACTTATCGAAAGCTGTGAAGCCAGACTGCGCAGATCACTTAAATGCGGATATACCGGGGTGCTGACGGATATTGAATACGGCGACGATTGCTGTATGGATTTCGGCTTCGGTCCTGTAAACAGTACTGCTTTATACGATAATCTGAATGGCGCCGGGGAAGCTTATATCTTTGCCGTTACTCTCGGCTACGATGTCGATATTCTTATAGAAAAGCTGTCGGTTATTTCTATCGCAGAGCATTTCATAACCGATGCACTGGCATCTGCTTTTGCAGAATCCGCATGCGATTATGCCGAAAAGGAAATCAAGGGTACAGCTGTCTGCGGAAGAAGATTCGGCCCCGGATATGCGGACCTCAGCATATCTGTACAGCCGCAGATATTAAGACTGATATCTGCCGATAAACGTTTGAATATCAAATGCAATAATAGCTATTTGTTATCTCCGTCTAAAACCATTACTGCAATCATGGGGAAGAAACAATGACAGATCTTCGTATTCTTATCAGCGAAAGCCGACTATATTGTGACGGAGGTTTTGGTTCCTATCTGCAAAGCATTGGCCTCCCTGCCGGTACACCTCCTGAAGCATGGAATCTTACTCATCCGGAAAAAATAGTGGAGCTTCACAGAGCTTATGTTGAAGCCGGAAGCAACCTGATCACCACCAACTCCTTCGGGGTCAACAAGGATAAATATACCAATTATGAAGAATACATTGCTGCGGCCGTGAAATGTGCAAAGACCGCTATTGGAAATAATAAAAACTGTTTTATAGCTTTTGATCTTGGCCCGTCAGGCAGGATGCTGGAACCTATGGGGGATCTTTCCTTCGAAGATGCCGTGGAACTCTTCGGGGCAAACGTAAGAGCAGCTGTTAAATACGGTGTTGACTGCATCATTATCGAAACCATGAATGACTCATATGAGACCAAGGCGGCAGTGCTTGCGGCAAAAGAAAACTCTGATCTTCCTGTTCTTGTTACAAATGCCTATGACAAGAGCGGTAAGCTTATGACCGGAGCTACTCCTGAAGCCATGATCGCAATGCTGGAAGGACTGAAAGTCGATGCCATCGGTATGAACTGCTCTTTCGGTCCCGATATGATGCTTTCTCTGGTCGAAAGATTCGCGGCAAACAGTTCACTTCCCATAATAGTAAATCCAAATGCAGGTCTTCCGAAGATTGAAGACGGCAAGACAGTATATTCGTTTTCTTCAGATGATTTTGCTTCGTATATGCGCAAGATCGCGATCAAAGGAGCCACGATCCTGGGAGGATGCTGCGGAACTACTCCTGAATACATTAAAAAGACGATCCAGGCGACCAGGGATATTCCATTCGTCAAACCCTCTCAGAAGAATATCACCATGGTTTCATCATATACTCATTCGGTCGTCATCGATGACAAACCTATCCTTATAGGCGAACGCATCAATCCGACCGGTAAATCCAAATTTAAGGAAGCTCTGCGCAACAACGACATCAATTATGTCCTGAACGAAGGTATCCGACAGGCTGATAAAGGCGTACATATCCTTGATGTCAATGTAGGTATGCCGGAGATAAATGAAGCAGAGATGATGAAGACCGTTGTCGCAAAACTGCAGTCAGTGACTGATCTGCCGCTGCAGCTGGATTCATCAGATCCTTCAGCTCTTGAAAAATCGATGAGAATCTATAATGGCAAACCGATGATCAATTCCGTTAACGGTGATGAAAAAAGTATGCAATCGGTATTTCCTCTTATCCGGAAGTACGGCGGTGCCGTGATCGCTCTGACAATGGATGAAAACGGTATACCCGAAACTGCTGCCGGAAGGGTATCCATTGCGGAAAGAATAATAAATAAGGCACGTGAATACGGAATCGAGAAGAAGGATATCATTGTCGATCCGCTTTGCCTGACCATTTCTTCGAATCAGGCAAGTGCTCTGGTTACTCTTGAAGCAGTAAGAATTCTGAAGGAAAGAGGCTGCAAGGTCAGTCTGGGAGTATCGAATATCTCATTTGGTCTTCCGGCACGTGAAAAGATCAATTCTTCTTTCTTCAATTCGGCATTGGAAAACGGTCTTAACTGTGCAATCATGAATCCTTTTGCTGACGGCATGATGGATGTTTATTATGCCTATATGGCTCTTCACAATATGGATAAAGCCTGTGAGAAATACATTGCCTATGCTTCTGAACAAACAGTTACCGAGAAGGTGCAGAAAAGCCAGAAATTAACTCTTTATGATGCAATTGTAAAAGGATTGAAAGACAGTGCCGTACCTGCCGTTCTGGAGCTTCTCGAAAGCGAAGAACCGCTGGATATTATCAACAAATATGTTGTACCTGCACTTAATGATGTTGGAATCAGTTTTGAAGAAAAGAAGATATATCTTCCCCAGCTTCTCATGAGTGCTGACGCGGCATCTGCTGCTTTTGAAAAAATAAAGGTTAAAATTCCTCAGAATAAATCTGATGATAATAAAAAGATAATACTTGCAACAGTCAAAGGTGATATCCATGATATCGGAAAGAACATAGTGAAAGTTCTTCATGAAAGCTACGGATATAAAGTCTATGATCTTGGCAAAGACGTACCTCCTGAAAAGATCATTGAATGTATTAAGACTACAGGCTGTAAACTCGTTGGATTAAGCTCTCTTATGACGACTACTGTTCCTTCTATGGCTGAAACGATCGAAATTATCCATAATGATTTTGATGATGTTAAAGTCATTGTCGGAGGAGCTGTTCTTACCAGAGATTATTCTGAAAAGATCAATGCTGACGGCTACAGTCCTGATGCAATGGGTGCAGTAAAGTTATCAAACAGTTTTTATGATAAGTCTTTTTGATAAGCTTTCGATAAATCAATAATCACTGTTTTTATGATTTTTCTAGAGACAGCTTATTTATTATTTATCAGTTTTTTAACTGTAAAAAGCTCTGGATCTAAAAGTTATGAAAATTATCGAAAGCATTTTTTAATAATTTTCGATGGATTTTATGGCTGAAAAAAAGTTATCGAAAACGGTTTTTAACCTTAAATAAAGCTATTTTAATTGGTTATCGAAAGCTATGATATTATTACTATTAAGATATATATTTCATTTAAGATTTATAAAATTATAAGAATATTAGTAGATATGTTAGATAAAGTTTCGATATGTGGTATTGCTGGAAATGGCGGAAATGGGGCTGTCAGTTTTCATCATGAAAAGTTTGTTCCTCTGGGTGGACCTGATGGAGGAGATGGCGGAAAAGGCGGCAGTATCATCATCAAAGCAGATGCAGATATAAATAACCTTAATTACTATCTGAGAAGAAGATTATTCAAAGCTGAAAAAGGTGCCAACGGCGGAAGCAACAAGAAGACCGGAAAATGCGGAGAAGATCTTATCCTTAAGGTTCCTGTTGGTACAGTTGTGACTTATCAGAAAGCAGGAGAGGAAGAAGAATCCGTAGTTGATATTACAAAGAACGGACAGGAAGTTATAGTTGCCAATGGTGGAAAAGGAGGTCTGGGAAATCCTCACTTTTCTTCATCTACAAACCAGACTCCAAGACTGGCACAGACCGGTGAAGAAGGAGAAGAGGTATATATCGATCTCGAAATGCATTTGATTGCAGATGTCGGTATCATAGGTTATCCGAATGCAGGAAAGTCTTCCCTGCTCGCTTCATCTTCAGCTGCCAATCCTAAGATTGCCAACTATCCGTTTACTACTCTTGAACCTATGCTGGGAGTTGTTGATTGTAAGAATCAGGTATTCGTTATGGCAGAGATACCAGGTCTTATCAAAGATGCACATGTGGGAAAAGGCCTCGGTTTTGATTTCCTGAGACATATAGTAAGAACAAGAGTACTTATTCATCTTATAGACGGAAACACAGAAGATCCTCTTGAAAGTATGATTGCAGTAAATAATGAACTTTATATGTATGATGCTGATCTGATGAAAAAAAGTCAGATAATAGCCATCAACAAAATAGATATTCCTGAAGTTAAGGAAAGAGAAGGAGAAATCCGCAGCAGTTTCCTTCAGGCAGGATATGAAAATGTCTGTTTTATTTCAGCGTTGACCGGTGAAGGTGTTAATGAACTGATGGAAAAGGCTTTCGATCTCATTAGGGAAAGCAAGCTTTCTGAAGAAAAACCGGCCGAGGAGATTCCTGTACTTAAGGTTGTTAATAGAAATACTGAACCTGTTATTGAAAAAGACGGTGATGTATTCGTTGTGACATATCCGTTCCTCGAAAGAATGATATATGGTTCCGATATTACCAATCCTGAAGTAAAACGACAGATCATTTCAGTAATGACCAGACCCAGGATCACAAAGCAGCTTACAAAAGCAGGTGTGGAACCGGGATGCAGAGTCAGAGTGGGAGATTTTGAATGGGAGTGGTAAAAGCCATCTTCGGAGGTACATTTGATCCGGTCCATTTCGGTCATATCAAAGTGGCGGAAAGAGCGAAATCCGAATTGGATCTCGACGAGGTCATATTTATGCCCGCCGGTGATCCGTGGATGAAAAAAGGGTTTTATGTTTCCCCTGCAAGCGACAGACTTGAAATGGTTGAACTTGCCATCAGCGATTATGAAGGATTTTCTGTATCGACTCTTGAGATCGACAGAGAAGGCGCTTCATATACTGTGGATACTATTCGGGAAATAGCATCGACTATGAATGAAGATGACCAGCTGTATTTTCTAATGGGCTGGGACACTCTTCTTAAATTCGGATTCTGGAAGGAACCCGAAGAGATACTTAAACTATGCAAGCTCATTGCATTCCCCAGACTTGGATGTGAAGTTCCCACTAAAGAAGTATTGGATAAAATACTTCCTGATCTTTATGAAAAAACGATACTGCTGGATGAGCAGTTCATCGATATCAGTGCTACAGCAATACGTGACAGTATTAAAAACGGAGACAGCATCCGCGAGTTTGTTCCCGATAAGGTAGCAGAATATATCGAGATGCGCGGTCTTTACAATTTCTGATTTTTTGTCAGAAAAAATTCTGTATTTGTTGAACACGACGCCTATTTGTGATAAATTCACGTTACTACTTTTTCAAGTAAGGTTTTATTCAACATTAGGAAAGGCAAAATTATGAAAAAAATATTATTCCCGTTATTGGCTCTCGTAATGATTTTGGGTATTACCGCAACCGGTTGCGGTAAAAAAGAAGACCTGGTAATGGCTACCAACGCATCCTTCCCTCCATATGAATACTATGAAGGCACCAAGATCGTAGGTATCGATGCTGAGATCGCTGAAGCAATCGCAAAGAAACTCAAAATGAATCTTGTCATCGAAGATACTGAATTCGGCTCCATCATTGCCGGTGTACAGAGCGGCAAATATGATTTCGGTATGGCCGGTATGACTGTTAATGATGAACGAAAACAGTCTGTTAACTTCACCACCACCTATGCTACAGGCAAACAGGTAATCATCGTTAAAGAAGGCAGCGCCATCAAATCAGTCGATGATCTGAGCTCTTCTATCAAGATCGGTGTCCAGCAGGATACCACTGGTCACATTTATTGTGAAGATGACTATGGCAAAGATGCAGTTGTCGCTTACAAGACCGGTAACGATGCTGTTCAGGCTCTTATTACCAATAAAGTCGACTGTGTTGTTATCGACAACGAACCTGCAAAAGCATATGTTGCACAGAACAGCGGTCTGACTATCCTTGAAACCGAATATGTCATTGAAGACTATGCAATCTGTATTGCAAAGAACAACACGGATCTTCTTAATAAAGTCAATGATGCACTCGCCGAATTACAGGCAGACGGCACTATCAAGTCCATTCTTGATAAATATATCAAGGCATAACTGATTTAATCGCTTATAATAAGGTACGCATGTATGTATAATATGTGCGTACCTTATTTTGGATTAGAGCCATGGAACTGACGTTTAAAGAAAAACTGATAATGTGTTTTATAACAGACAACCGTTGGGAAAGGTTCCTGACAGGGCTTGGAAACACGCTTATCATTACAGTATTCGCATTGCTGCTTGGTATCACGATTGGTATCATTGTTGCTGCAATACGTTCCAGCTACGACAAGACGATAGATTCTGTCCATGGCACATTTAAAAGAGCGGTCTTCACTGCCGCAAACGCTGTCTGTAATGTTTATCTTACCGTGATACGAGGTACCCCTGTAGTAGTCCAGCTGCTCATCATGTACTTCATCATCCTGGCTTCTACCCGTAACGGTATCATAGTTGCGTGTATCACCTTTGGCGTGAACAGCGGTGCATATGTTGCCGAGATCATCAGAGGCGGCATCATGTCGATCGATAACGGACAGTTCGAAGCCGGACGTTCTCTTGGTTTCAATTATTTTAAAACCATGCGCTATATCATTATCCCCCAGACCATAAAGGCAGTCCTTCCGGCGCTTGCCAATGAATTCATTGCGCTGCTGAAGGAGACCTCCATTGCCGGTTACGTAGGCATTGTGGATCTGACCAAAGCCGGTGATATCGTCAGAGGCGTCACGTTCCAGCCTTTCGTTCCTCTCATTACGGTCGCATTGATATATCTTGCGCTCGTTATGCTGTTTACACGATTGGTCGCTAAATTAGAGAAGAGGTTACGTGCAAGTGATCACTAGTGATGAATTGATAAAAGTTGAGAATCTTGAAAAAGTGTTCCCCAGAGGCGGGATAAGAGCTCTGGATGGGATCTCAACATCGATCCGCAAGGGAGAAGTTGTGGTCGTCATCGGTCCTTCGGGATCCGGTAAATCGACATTCCTTCGATGTCTCAATCTGCTTGAGATTCCCACCGGCGGATCTATCTTTTTCGATGGTGTCGATATAACCGACCCCTCCGTCAATATCAACCTGCACCGTCAGAAAATGGGAATGGTCTTCCAGCATTTCAATCTCTTCCCCAACATGACCATTCTCAGAAATATGACTCTTGCCCCGGTTAAACTTCTTCATCTCAGCGAAGAAGAAGCCAATGCAAAAGCGATGAGCTTACTTGAAAGAGTCGGCCTTACAGACAGGGCCAACGCTTACCCCAGTCAGCTGTCAGGCGGACAGAAACAGCGAATCGCTATCGTCAGAGCTTTATGCATGTCTCCGGAAGTCATGCTGTTTGATGAACCTACATCCGCACTTGATCCTGAAATGGTCGGAGAAGTTCTCGACGTAATGAAACAGCTTGCCCGGGAAGGTATGACCATGGTCGTTGTCACTCATGAGATGGGCTTTGCAAAAGAAGTCGGAGACAGAGTTCTCTTTATGGACGGAGGCAAAGTTCTAGAGGAAAATACACCTGAAGAGATCTTCACCAATCCAAAGGGAGATCGACTTAAGAGTTTCTTAAGCAAGGTCCTGGTTTAGTCTATCTGTATTTCTTCTCGAAATCTTCAATGGTGACAGGCTTTGAAAAATAGAAGCCCTGGAATATCTCGCATCCCATTTCGCACAGACTGTTGAGCATTTCTTCTGTTTCAACGCCTTCAGTAACAACGCTCATTCCGATATCTGAAGCCAATCTTATGATAGCGGAAAGGATCGTCTTAGACCTGTTTTTTTGTGCGGTTTCTTCCAGGAATCCTCTGTCGATCTTCAGTGTATCTACATGGAGGTCCTTCAGCATATTCAAGGAAGAATAACCGCTTCCGAAATCATCTATCTCTACTATAAAACCAAGCTGATGAAGTCTGTTCACAGTGCTTATTACCTGCTCGGCATGACCGATCATGGCATTTTCCGTTATTTCAATGTGCATTAAACCGGGATCGATGTCATATTTCTGAACAAGTTCTTTGAATGTATCGACGATATCCATAAGGGAAATATCCAGCGGAGATACATTTACGGAGATACTGATATCCTTTAAGGAAGTGTTTTTCCAGGAAGCGAGCAGTGCTGCAGCCTTCTCCCATATCAGTTTGTCGAGTCTGTATATTATTCCCTTCTTTTCAAAGCGGTGTATGAAACTGCCCGGAGAAACGATTCCCTCTTCATCACGGTCCCATCTTGCAAGGGCTTCAGCACCGAGCAGATTTCCGTAACGGTCCGTCTGCGGCTGAAGATACATCTTGAATTCGTCGTTGCTGACAGCCTTTTCAAAGGTTGGAAGCAGCATGCTGTCTGACAGATGATCCTCTGACATCTTCTTTGTATAGTTGGTAAAAGTAATGAAAGTGTCGCTTTCTGGGGTATTCCTTACAGCAAGGGCTGCACGGCCACAGATTATTTCCGGGGAAAGGGTGTAATCGTCCAGCTGATAGACTCCGATTTGGAAATTCAGCCCCAGATTAAGCCCGTCGGCAGCATTCTTTACTGACTCAAGATCAAGGGCCAGTTTTTCCCTGTCAAAGAACGGAGTTTCAGTGAAGAGACCGAACTGATTGCTGTAGAAATGGCAGACGCATCCATGGTCTTCTGCTATGTTGGTCAGTATTTCGGCAACACGGCAGAGAATTGCATTGCCGATATTTGCACCGAAAACACTGTTGATCGTCTTGAAGTTGTTCATCTGTAAACACATAAGAGTGTAGTTATTGTCAGGGTGGGCTTTGAGTATCTTCTGGAGTTTGTTTTGGAAACCGGATTCGTTGAATACTCCGGTAATAGGATCGTAATCTCTCAGTTTTGCCAGAAGATCGGAATCCTCTTGAGTTCTCTCCTGAAGCAGAAAGACGTAGTTCTGACCGTCATCCATGCTTAAAGGAATTATCTGCACATTGAAGAAATAGTCAGTCTGATCATATTCATAACGCTGAACAAAGATCTTTTCATCAGGATTTTCTGCATCCAGTCTTCCGTCCAGCCAGTTGTTGACAGTGGTTGTAATTGATGCATTGCTGTCTTCCCCGTTTCTGAGAAGCATGTTCTTTGCAGCGCTGTTGGCAAAAACCACCTGATGCCCGGCATTCAAATGGATGATACCGAATTGAGAATCGAAAAGAATTGAGTTTGCGACGGAGGATGACGGATCGTTGCTTAAGTCCATATTCACGGGTTTATCAGAAAGTTCGCTGATGTTTACCGATTCAATGACCACCTGCTTTTCTTCATTGTTATCCATAATTACCTTATATGGGGTGGTCTTAATTTTGTACAGTTTGTTGTCCAGGATCTCAGTTTTGTGGAGGACTTCATTTTGAATACAAGCACGCTTGGAATGACAGTTGGTGCACCTGTGGTTGTGATTCCATATCTGGTAACATGATGAATTACTGGAAACCACGCCGTTTTCAACATTCAGGGTGCCGCAGGAAAAAGGGTTAACAATCCTTGCTAGATCATTTTCCCTTTTTTCTTTTTCCAAAATGTCTGACAGTTCTTGTATTCTGATTCCTTTATTAATCATTTCCAAATCCGTCCAGCCATGAACAGCATTAATTCAGTGACTTTATGAGAGAATATTGTATAACGTAACAATAGAGACCACAATTAATCCTGTGATTGAACTGTTTTACGTATACCTTATTTTGCAAACGGTTTAATTTTATAAATACATCCAATATGATTGTAACGGAATGTCAGCAATCGAGGAGACATTATGAAGAGAATTTTGACTGTTTTCATGCTTGTATTGTCGCTAATGACAATAATGAGCGGATGTGTAATCAGAGAAGCGGATTATAATGTTTATGACAATGCATCCAGTTACACCATAGCAGAAGATACTGTCAGCTTAGATAATATCAATGAGATCGACATAAACTGGATCAGCGGAAAGGTCAATATCGAAACGTCCGATACTGACAAAGTCACTTTTTCAGAAAGCCATAAAGACGGTATTTCCAAAGATCTTTATATGCGGTATCTTGTCGCAAACGGAAAACTGACGATACAATACTGCCGATCCGGATTAAAGGTCAGAAACGGCAGTGCACCCGTGAAGAAAGATCTGACGGTATACGTGCCTTCAAATGTGGTTTTCAGAGAGATCGAATGCGATACTGTTTCATCAAATCTCAATATGAAAGGTGTGGCCACAAGAGAACTGAAACTGGAGAATGTTTCGGGTAACGTTTCTCTTTCAGATGTGAGAGCCGATGAGATAGATGTCGAAAATGTCTCCGGAAATATCAGTATCGAAACAGATGAAAATGTCAGAAGGTTTGAGATCGAGACAGTCTCCGGAAACGTTACCATTACGGCTCCCTCAGTTTCCTCCGTATCCGCTGAAGGTGTTTCCTGCAGTTTAACGCTTAATCTTGATGATGCTGATTTCAGAGTTGAATTAGACGGAGTTTCTAAGAGGATGAAAGTCGACGGAACTGATTACAGAGAAGTTGGCGACGGCAACTATGTTTTCGGAAACGGCAGCGGACGGGTCGAAGTTGAGCTCGTTTCAGGCATTCTCGAAATCAACGTCAAATAATATCAGATAGATATTAGAAAAAAATAGCGGCCGGGAATCATTCTCGGCCGCTGTGTTTATCAAAAACTTAAACTAGATATCAAGATTCTTGACTGTAGTTGCGTAAGTCTTGATATAGTTCCTTCGGGGTTCCACGTTGTCTCCCATAAGCATTGAGAAGATTTCATCTGCTTTCTGGGCATCTTCCACTTCGACCTGAAGCATAGTTCTGGTTTCAGGGTTCATGGTGGTTTCCCACAGCTGCTGAGCACTCATTTCACCGAGACCCTTGTATCGCTGGATGTCATATTTCTTGTTTGATTTCTTAAGTTCTGCCGTAATGGCATCTCTTTCGGCATCTGAATAGACCCAGTGTTCTTCCTTGGATGTCTTGATCTTATACAGAGGCGGCTGTGCGATGAACAGATGGCCTTCTGTGATGAGCTGAGGCATGTGTCGGAAGAAGAATGTCAGAAGCAGAGTCCTGATATGGGCACCGTCGACATCAGCATCTGTCATAAGGACCAGCTGATGGTATCTGAGTTTGCTGACATCGAAGTCTTCATCAAGACCTGCACCGAGAG
>JAEESL010000037.1 GCA_016286345.1 Dehalococcoidales bacterium
CCTGTATGGTAAAGACTCACCTCAGTCTTTCACATGATCCATCACTCAAAGGAAGACCTCGAGGATGGACATTACCTATCAGAGACATTCTCACTTACAAGGGCGCCGGTTTTGTAGTTCCTGTTGCCGGAGACATTAAACTTATGCCGGGAACCGGATCAGATCCTGCATTCCGAAGAATCGATGTCGATGTCGAAACCGGTAAGGTCAAAGGACTGTTTTAATTTAAGGTAAAAACTATGACTGCACAGATTATTGATGGTTCTGCCATATCCAAAACTATAATCGAAGAGCTGAAGCAGGAAGTCGCAAGACTGAAGGAAGATCATGGCGTTGTGCCTTGTCTTGTGACCATTCTGGTCGGCAATGACAGCGCAAGTCAGGTATATGTACGATCTAAGATAAAGATGTGCAATTATCTTGGCATACTTTCGAAACAGATCGATTTACCTGAAGAAACATCCGAAGAAGAATTACTGAAAGTCATCAAACAGCTTAATGTCGATCCTTCGATTCACGGCATACTCGTACAGGTTCCTCTGCCTAAACATATTAAAGAAAACAAAGTATTGTTTGCCATTGACCCTGACAAGGATGTGGATGGTTTTCATCCGACAAACGTCGGAAGAATGGTCATCGGTGAACCTGTGTTTCTTCCCTGCACTCCGCATGGAGTTCAGGTACTCCTGCAGAGAAGCAATATCGAAACAAAAGGTGCCCATGTCGTAGTAGTCGGCCGAAGCAACATTGTCGGTAAACCTGTTGCCAATATCATGGTCCAGAAAGCATTGGGAGCAAACGCAACTGTCACCATATGCCATTCTGCAACGAAAGATATAGCTTCAATCACAAGACAGGCTGATATATTGATTGTTGCAATGGGAAAACCGAAATATATCACTGCAGATATGGTCAAAGACGGAGTGGTCGTAATAGACGTCGGCGTCAATCAGATCGGAATAAGCCCTGCGGGCAAGAGAATCCTTTGCGGTGACGTAGACTTTGAAAATGTCAAAGAGAAGGCATCATATATAACCCCTGTACCTGGCGGCGTAGGACCTATGACCATTGCAATGTTAATGGACAACACCGTCAGATCTGCAAAGATCAAATATAATTTGGATTAAGAAAGAAGAATAATGGATAGTATTTTTCCGATTGAATACGGTGCTGAGTACAGTTGCGAAGAAATCCCGTTTAAAGACATGAGAATCCTGTTCGGCGACGGCACAAACCCGATGTTTGAATGGGTATCTGTCAAACCTAAATTCATGATTCAGGATGATTTTGCCCGTGTTGTTGGTCAGGATCTGTTTGAAATCCCAATGCACACCGGACTTGCACTGGGTATTGTCGGAATGATCGGAGGAGACAATCTACCTGATGAATTAGGCGGCACTGTCGAAAAAAAACTTGATGAATACCTGAATAACATCAAAGGTTTAAAACATACGGGTTGCCGTGATTCAGCAAGTCTTCAGGTCTCATATGAATTCACCAAAAAGTATCGATTTGCAGATTTAGGCCAGTTCCTTATCAAAAAGATAAAGGAAGACTTTCCTGAAATAGAAAGGGCAGAATTCAAGTTTGTAGTGGCATTCCGACAGATTCCCCAATTACTTGAAGCTGCACGCAGGGATTACGCAAAACGGGATTCAAAGCAGACTGATTAGTTACTGTAGCAGCTTATTATCCGAATCCTGCTCTGATTCTGTAACATCCTTAAAATCACCTTCAATGGTTCCTTTTTCGTCAGAAATCGGGCTCTGATAATCGTCTACGTATTTCTTTCGCTTAACCATTGACCGCTTGGAAAGTCTGTAAATGAGCAGGAAAAGAGAAAAAAGCAGAAAGGCAGAAACAGCAAGATGTTTCCAATACTCTGCCGGATTTGTGATAAACATATAAAGTGAGACTATTAAGGAAGGTCCTGCAAGAAAGAATGCCAAAGCAAAAGCACACCCTGCATTATTACTCTTCAGGTTTCCGTTTTCGTCCTTGGTATAGCTATTAAGAATCTTCACAATAGTTAGTTTAACGCATATTTTCCGCACACACAAATTGAACAGAATAAAAAATATGGCAGGCCTTATCTTTTTGTATTCGTAAAATAATTCTTTTACAGTTATACTTTAGAAGTTATCTATTTTTTCTTATCAGGAGTATTAAATGAACGGAGTAATTGTTTTTGCATTTGACCATCAGGATGGTCTGACAACTCGTGATTTATTCAGAGAAGTTAAAAACAAGCCATTGATTGCATGGGTGCTTGAGACTTTGGAACACAGTGAAAAAGTAGATATCGTGGAAGTTGTAGCTCCGCAATCCCTGGAACAGGAAATGGCAGGTCTGTTCGAAAGCTATGCCCTTCAGAAGCCACAGGTCATCGTACCTCCCGGAGAAACTTTGGAAGAATGCTTCCTGAATGGTCTTCTCGGAGTGTCAGACATGCTCGATCACGATGATACCGTTACATTTGTCGATGCAACAATGCCGATGTTCAATGAAGATATTATTAACACATGTATTGAACGAACACTTGAAAAACATACTGTTTTAGCTGATCCGAACAACGATGGAACAGCCGAAACAGTGGCAGATTCAACGATGTTTGAAAACTATCCTCAGGGTTATATTTTCGGCGAAGTGACCGACGCTTATATGCGTGCTTCAGAAGATAATCCTGAAGAAGGAAGATTCAATACTCCCGTCACATTATGTTTGTTATACGGCAAGATCTTCTATACAACAAAGAGTTCCAAAGAATCTCAGATTGAGCTCAAATCAGTTGATGATTTCAAATTGTTTGAAGATTATCTCGACAGACAAGCAAGATAAGACACTAAGAAGGTTCAGATTATCATATATCCGTTGGCTTTCAGCAGATCCAACGCCTTCTGGAAGTTTTCCTTTTTAACCAGAATATAATCAGTGTTATAAGTAGACACTGCAAATATACCAATCTTGTTGTCGGCAAGTATTTTAGCTATTGGAGCGAGGATTCCGATAAGCGAAAAATCCAGGATGCCCTGTATCCGAAAAGCCCTCCAGCCATTATCACATTCAATGACATCGGAAGGAACATATTCCGTCTGGCAAACAAGAGATAATTCCTCATCGGTCTTGCAAACAAAACAGAACTCTTGTTTCAAATAATCAGTATCCAAGGTTTTAACCTTGCAAATGCTGAAATCATGCTCTAACGCTTTTATCTGCATTTCGTCAGTTTATCCCGCTATCCGGCATTATGATTGTCACAAACCTGATTTGGTTTTAACAATCTAATTCTATTATACCTTTGATCCAGTCATCCAGAAACTGCATCTGCTCTTCTGTGTGGAACCAATGTTCGCCGCCATCCATCACAGTAAGACTGGCATGATGTGCCTCAACAAAAGCTCTGACAGTGTTTATAGATGTCAGCTCATCCCTGCTCCCGTAGAGGATTTCAGTCTGGACTTCCCATGAATAAGGATGTTCCCTGACATAGGTCAGATATTCCCATGAGAGAGTTCGTTCAGACCCGATATAAACAATTCCTTTCGTACGAAGCTCTTCCTCAGACACATTCGCCAATTCCATCATATCTGTGATCAGTTTTTGCATATCCAGAACAGGAGAAATAAAGAATGCTCGTTCAATCTGTCGGTCTGACAATGAACACATTGCAAAAAATGCACCGATACTGTTAGCTATGATTGTAATGGATTGATACTCATCGGACAGGCTATCGAAAAAATGAGGAAACTCTTTCTTTGCTTCCCATGGATTCTGCGATTTATAGTCAAAACCCAATACTGTGCATTCCGGAAAAAGCGGTTCATAATGCTTTGCTTCTTCAGAACTGCCGCCTCTGCCATGTATGTATACGATTGCTTTCTTCATCTTTGCAACTTCATTTCTTTGGAGCCGGGAGTTCAGCATACATTGCCTGAATCAGATCTCGAAGGAACTGCCTGCTTTCCACATTATCAACCAAAAGCATCTTCTTTGCTCCTTCGTATGGAAGCTCCTCAGCTGCGTTTGGCATCATAGCCCTGGCTGATTTCGTAGGCTTCACGAGAAAACGGTCATCATAAATACCGCCGACAACCTTGCCACGATAATAGATAATGAATTCTCCCATCATTGCCCGATAAGATACTTCATCCAATTCAGACAATTGCTCCAATATGAAATCCAGATATTCCTTGGTTGATGCCATATATCCCTCTATTAATCCGTAACATCTACGTCAGGAATTATCGTAATATCATAATCAGGATATAATGCTTTTACTTTGCCATATAAGGTTTCTAAAGCATCTTTCTGTTCAATGTCAAAACTGATAACCACGTCAAAACGGATGGTTTTATTATCTGTGTCAGCATAAAATCCGTGCATCTGCAAAGCCCAATCATGAGACATGACCACTTTTTGAATTGCATTACGGATTTGTGCTGCTTCATTATTTGACGTGTTATGTGAATAAACCCCAATACCCGTCAGAATAATTCCTGTTCTACTGAAAACATCAAACTGTATCTTTCTGGTTATTCTGTCTACATCGTCAACGATTAGATTGTCCGGCAGTTCGATATGAACCGAACCATAGTATTTATTGGGTCCGTAGTTAAAAAGCGTAACATCATACGCACCAAGTACGTTTTCTTCCTCGCATATGATCTTTTTAAGTTCATTAGTTATTTCAGGATCCTCTCGTTTACCAATAATGTCATTAAGTGTTTCGATCATCATTTCAATGCCGGATTTGATAATAAAACCAGCGATTATAACACCGACATACGCTTCAAGAGATATACCCCAGATCAGAAAAATAATCGCAGAGGCGAGAACAGATGCAGAAATGATCGCATCGAACAATGCATCAGAACCTGATGCCGTAAGAGCACCGGAGTTAACTCTCTTTCCCTGCTTTTTTACATACATACCAAGCAGAAGTTTTACGACAATAGCAACTGAAATAATGATTATCGAGACAGTGCCATAATCTGCTGCTTCAGGATGAATAATCTTCTTTACTGATTCGACCAAGGATGTGATACCGGCATACAACACAAGAGCGGCAACGATCATGGAACTGAGGTATTCAATCCTGCCATAACCAAGCGGATGTTTTTTGTCAGGCTGTTTTGCACCAAGCTTTGCACCGATTATCGTCACGACTGAAGAAAGAGCATCAGACAGGTTATTGACCGCATCAAGAATAACTGCAATTGAGTTAGACACAATTCCGACAAATGCCTTGAACGCAACAAGAAACAAGTTCGTTATGATTCCTATAACACTTGTTCTTACAATTGCTTTTTCTCTGTTTTCTGCCAATGAGCTGATATCTTTGCTCTGATCATCCATTTCAGTTCTCTCACAACCCAAATTTTATTAATGATTATTCTGCTCTTTTATATCTCTTGCTGAATCTGAAAATCAGCAATCCTACCACATACCACCCTATCGTATACAACCAGATCTTCCATCCGCCGTTAATAATATCGGGAATATAGCAAGCCACTATTATAAGAAGAGCAATAGCAGGAAGTATCTGACCGCCAGGGGCCTTGAAACATCCTTCTCTTCTCAAACCATTCTTACGTGCTGAATATAAAGAAACAATGTTAACTACAATGGAAATCGTTCCAAATAATGCTCCGAGTCCGACGATCGTTGATGTAAAATCCGGGAAACATGCCGCGATTGCACCGGGTATAGCAATCAGAGCAGTTGCAAAGACCGGAACTCCGCTTTTATTGTTTCGGCTGAATACTTCCGGAAGCAGCTCATCTGAAGCTGCAGCCTGTACTGCTCTGCTTGTGAGAGCCATTACAACAAGTATGGTTGTAACCAGCGCAAGCACTGCCGCTATGGATACTACCTTGGCAAGCCAGGGATATGCAGACATCTTGGTGAAACAAGCCGCATAAAGAGGAATATACTGCATGCCGGGGTTCTCAGTAAGGAACGATGCCGATATAAGTCCAAGTGTGGCAACAATAACAAGACAATACAGGGCTACAACTATTGACATTGCAATAAGAACAGCCTTTGGAACAGTTTTATCTGGTTCTCTCACTTCAGAAACCAAAAAGGCTATAGCAACGATCGAGCCGTAACCCACCATAGCGGTCGGTACTGCAGCCATAAAACCTGTTGTTCCGGATGCTCCCTGAGTAAAGAAAGGAGTCATCATGCCTGGATCCCATTCACCGCCGAAGAACGAAACAAAAATATAAATAAGCAGTGTTACTACAAGACCTCCAACCAGAATATTGTTGAGTTTTCCGGTCGTCTTGAAATTAATACTGTTCAGAATAAAACATATGATAATAACCGCTAACGCCAGCGGAATCTGTATACCGTCAGGCAGACTAAAACCGGCTCCGAGATATGTGCCTACATAGATCGCTGAAAAAGCAATAGCAGCAATATTGGAGTTTATATATCCCCATGTTGAAAACCAGCCCCAGAATGCGCCTGTTTTCGGCTTCGTTCCAAGTGCTTTTGCAGGAAACACATATATACCACCGGATTTAGGAAAAATCGAAGAAAGTTCTGTACAAACCAGACCATAAATCAGCATGACTGCTGCAGCAAGTATCCATGAAATTACAGATGCAGGTCCGGCCTGATACATGGTCAGACCCGATAAGGAAAAGATTGCACTACCAATCATTCCGCCGGCAATAATACCGACACTGGACAATAAACCAATACCATTATTTTTTTCTGCCATAAGGACCCCCTCTCGTAGTATATGCAAGCAAAATATGGCAACTTAAACTGACCGTTTATATTATATATTCAGACCACATCATTCTTACTATAAAAAAATTCTGCCCTAAGTTGGTCTTCTTGGGGCAGAATCAATTATCTTAGATTTTGGACTATGCGTTTAATTTGGCAATGATATTCGGAAGTTCAGCATCAACTTCATCATTAGGCAGCTGACATGTGCCTGCATTGGCATGGCCGCCTCCGCCATATGAGAGACAAAGTTCACCGATATCGACCTTGCTTGCCTTATTGAAAATAGATTTACCGATCATTACAGCAGTATTCTGTTTCTTGAAACCCCATGCAACATGTACGCTGATCTGAACGTCAGGCCACATTGCATAGACCATGAATCTGTTGCCGCTGTAAATTGTTTCAAGAGGTCTGAGATCAATAACTGCAACTTTACCTTCAATCTTTACGATTTCTCTGAGCTGAGCCTTGAACAATTCCTGCTGCTTGAAGTAAACGTCAACTCTTTCCTTAACATCAGGAAGAGCAAGGACATCTTCAATGGGATGATGTGCACAATAATCAATAAGTTCCATCATCAAATCATAATTGGAAATTCGAAAATCATGAACTCTTCCAAGACCGGTTCTGGGATCCATAAGGAAATCCATCAGAACCCATCCGGTGGGATTAAGCACTTCGTCGATTGTAAACCCTGCACTGTCACCTTTATCAACTGCTTCAAGAATGTCTTCTGTGACAGTCTTAAATCTGTTTTTTCCGCCATAATAGTTGTATAAAACTCTTGCAACTGATTTGGCATGAGGTTCACAAATATACTTTCCTTGGAAGTCTACACCTTCCTCTCTCTTCAGTTCACTTTCATGATGATCGAATGCCATCCCAACACGCGGATCAAAAGGAAGATTTGTTGTAATATCATTCTCGGTAATATCGATTTTTCCATCCTGAACATCTTTGGGATGAACGAACTTGATATCATCGATCATATCCAGTTCCCTCAGGAGCATAGCGCAAACAAGACCATCAAAATCACTTCTTGTTACTAATCTGTGTTTCATAAAGATTCACCCTTCTAAGAGATAACAATTATAAGTATTCTTAACGTCATTAAGAACACTTATTCAGTAGTTTAGCACATAAAGTAAGTCATATCGAACAATGAGAATGACGTTTCAAATGGAATATTGCAATAAAATACATTGCTAACTAATCACAAAAAGTTTATGATAAATTTCTGTATTACGGATAAAAATATCAGTAATTTAAAAACTATAAAAAGTTCGGAGGATAATTATTTTTCATGAATAGTTACGTTGAAAAAGTAATCAACTATGTCAAAACCAAATACCCCCACCAGCCCGAATTCTGTCAGACAGTGGAAGAAGTTCTTTCCTCACTCAGTCCGGTCATCGATAAACATCCTGAATATGAAAAAGCTGACCTTCTTAACCGTATAGTCGAACCTGAACGAATGTTCACATTCCGTGTTGTCTGGGAAGATGACAATGGCAATGTTCACACTAATGTCGGCTATCGATGCCAGTTCAACGGCGCAATCGGTCCTTACAAAGGCGGTCTTCGTTTCCAGAAGAATGTAAATCCAAGCATCATGAAGTTCCTTGGATTTGAACAGATATTCAAGAATTCTCTGACCGGTCTTCCTATCGGCGGTGCCAAGGGCGGAGCCGATTTTGATCCCACCGGCAAATCTGATCGCGAGATCATGCGTTTCTGTCAGAGCTTCATGCAGGCTCTTTACCGATACATCGGGCCCGACGTCGATGTTCCTGCCGGTGATATGGGCGTAGGCGGAAGAGAAATCGGTTATCTTTACGGTGAATACAGAAGACTAAAGGGCAAATTCGAAAACGGTGTTTTGACAGGCAAAGGTTTATCCTATGGCGGAAGCCTTATTCGACCTGAAGCCACCGGCTATGGTGCAATTTACTATCTCCAGAATGTTCTCCGAGATGACGGACAGGATATCGCAGGAAAAACTATCGCCTGTTCAGGTTTCGGCAATGTGACCTGGGGTATCTGTAAGAAAGCTGCCCAGCTTGGCGCTAAAGTTATTACACTGTCCGGTCCTGATGGCTATATCATCGATCCTGATGGTGTTATTACTGAAGAAAAGATCAATTATCTGCTTGAAATGAGAAGCTCAGGCCGCAACCGAGTTCAGGATTACTCAGACAAATTCGGTGTCGAGTTCCATGCAAATGAAAAGCCTTGGGGCATCAAGGCAGACGTTGTTATGCCTTCTGCACTGCAGAATGATGTTCATATGGAACAGGCAAAACAGATTGCAGCCAACAATATCCGATACTATATCGAAGTAGCTAATATGCCTACCACCAATGATGCACTTCAGTATCTTATGAGCCAGGAAGGCATGATCGTTGCACCTTCCAAGGCAGTAAATGCCGGCGGTGTTGCAACATCAGCTCTGGAAATGAGCCAGAACAGCGAACGACTTGTCTGGACTGCAGAAGAAGTTGATGCCCAGCTTCACAAGATCATGGATACCATCTACAAGAACTCAGTAGATGCAGCCAAACGAAATGGCCTCGGCTATAACCTGGTCGCAGGCGCCAACATTGCAGGCTTTGAAAGAGTTGCCGATGCAATGATGCAGCAGGGTCTCTTCTAATAGAGTCTTAATCATTACGCCCATTATTCAGTTCTTAGAATAATGGGCGTTTTTTTATGTTTTTATCGCATACAAAAAGCATGGCTCTCGCCATGCTTTTGTTTATTGATCAAATATTGCTGTTTCAAGCAATGATTACATTGCTGTGTAGCCGCCGTCTACTGAGACAACAGCACCGGTCATATAGCTTGAAAGATCTGATGCCAGGAACATATGAACATGTGCAACTTCCTTGGCCTGTGCGAATCTGCCTAACATACTGAGCTGTTTGGCATAAGATACAGGTTCCAGATTGAACTGTTCCAATGCACCTCTGAGCATAGGAGTATCAATTGCACCGGGAGCTACTGCATTAATACGGATACCCAGAGGTGAGTAATCCATTGCAGCACATTTGGTCAAACCGATAACACCGAATTTTGCGGCACAGTATGCAGGAGTAGCGGGCTGAGGTCGGATACCGCTGACAGAAGATGTATTGACGATTGAACCATAACTCTGGGCAACCATCTGTTTGAGTTCATATTTCATACATAATGCTACACCCTGAAGATCAACAGAAATCAATCGGTTGAAATAATTCATATCCATATCAGCTACGGGTTTATCATCAGGAGTAAGTGCGGCATTGTTCAAAGCAAAATCAAGCTTGCCATAGGTATCTACAGCAAATTTAACCATTGCTTCAACCTGATCTTCCTTGGAAACATCTGCTTTAACGAAGCTTGCATCACCACCGGCGGCCTTGATCTTTTCGGTTTCTTCAAGACCTTTTTCTACGTTAAAGTCTGCAATAACAACCTTGGCGCCTTCCTGAGCAAAGAGTTCTGCGGTTGCAGCTCCCATTCCCATTGCGGCACCTGTAATGAGTGCTACCTTACCATTGACCAATCCATACATAATTAATCTTCTCCTCCAAGTTTTTTGGCAATATTATCCTTTTCAATTGCGTTCTTATATTTTACATTTATATCCGCAAAGAACAATAGTTAAAAGATCCCAATTTTGTGTGGTTTTTCTAATGAATTCTTTTATTCAGCAGATTCATAGGTTTTTATGACAGTTTTGGCGACTTCACGTTTGGTAATACACTGATCCATTGCCCGTTTTTCTATATATCTGTGGGCTTCAGCCTCATCCATATCACGCTGAGTGATCAGTATCCATTTTGCTCTGTTGACCAGACGTATCTCCTCCATTTTTTCATTGATGGAGATGGTCTTTTTTTCGTTCTTCCGCAATCTTTCCCTTGAACTTATCATCCAGTCGATAGCTGTTGTCAGGAACATTTTGGATGTCGGTTTAGATAAGATGAATACTCCGTGTTCAATTACTTTGTTGTAAATATCAACGTAAAGCTCAGACCTGACAATCAAAAGGACAACGGTATTTTCGGAATCACATGTATCAATTGCAAATCCTATACCGGGATCATCAGGTAATGGAGAATTAATGATAACAAGATCGTATTGTCTTTCGGCAAGACGTCTTTTTGCAAGACTTATGCTTGAAATGTAATCGATGGTCGTAAACTTTGGATCGTGGAGTAATTCAGCAAAGACAGAGTTATATGTTTCCGAAACAGAAACAATCAGAACACTATATGTCAGTTCTTTCAAACTCAGCTTGCTCATTCTTTATCCATCAGTTCTAAATGCTTTGGTATCCGGCAAGGATTTCTTCAGGAATATGTTCGCGGATAAAGCTGCTGTTCTTTGCAACTCTGCGTGCCTCTTCAATTGTTTCAGGCAGCCTCTTATATCCGGACAGAATATCGGCAGCAGCATTGTAGAAATTGATATCTGCAGCCTCAGGATAATCAGATTTATTCTCTATTCCATATAGGCCGGCGTATATGATCAGTGCGAAAGCAATGTATGGATTGGCCAATGGATCAGGAGATCTCAATTCTGCACGCTTGTATTCACCGTAAGCAGCTGGAATTCGAATAAGCTGTGATCTGTTTTCATTAGCCCATGAGACATACTGGGGTGCTTTATTGGAACCCAGTCTGGCATATGAATCCACGGACGGATTCAGGAATACTGTCATATCTCTGATCTTATCCAGAATACCTGATACGACATAGGCCATATTGTCTGATCCGTCCGATGCTTTTACCGAGATGTTGATATGAAGACCGTTTCCCGGTCTATCTTTTATCGGCTTGGCACCGAAATCAGCATACAGTCCGTTCCTTCCTGCAATTGTTTTGACTACCATCTGAAAAGTCAGGGCATTATCAGCAGCTGAAAGAGCTTCAGAATATCTGAAATCTATTTCGTTCTGTCCGGGGCCTTCCTCATGATGAGAGCTTTCGGGAAGTATGTCCATCTGTTCAAGAGTCAGACAGATTTCTCGTCTGATATTCTCCCCTTTATCATCAGGTGCAATATCCATATATCCTGCAGAATCATAAGGTTTACCGGTCTTATTGCCCTGCTCATCCAGTTCGAACAGATAGAATTCCTGTTCAGCTCCAAAATAAAATGTGAAGCCTTTTTTCTTAGCTTCAGCAATAGCTTTTTTAAGTAGCATTCTTGTATCTGAATGGAAAGGAGTACCATCAGGCAAGGTTATATCCGAAAACATTCTGATAACTTTGCCGTGTTCAGGTCTCCATGGAAGAACCGTTAAAGTATCCGGTTCAGGATGAAGAAAAAGATCTGAGTGAGCTTCGTCGCCGAAACCGGTTATAGCAGATGCATCAAAAACGATGCCATGCTCAAAAGCTCTGGACAGTTCATGCGGCATGATCGAAACGTTTTTTTGTCTTCCGAAAATATCACAGAAAGCAAGTCGGATGAATTTAACATCCTCTTCTTTTGCATACTGGATCACTTCATCAATTGAATATTTCATAATAAACCCGCCTTTCAGTTCGCCACATACATCTGTTTATAAGGATTCATTTTGTCAGGTATCACCTTAGTAAACGGCGAATCCAACACTCTGTTTTTTTCGTATCCAAACAATTCACAGAATTCTGTGATATATGAATCAATTTCATTCAAATCTTCTTCTGTTGCTCTTTTAACAATTACTTTCTCCGGGAATGATATGTTACGGCATTCAGATCTCAGGAACATTTCTCCGCCATGCATACCGGTACACGGAAACTGATCCACAATTTCTTTATTATTATTCAGATTCAGACCCAATACAATAATTTTTCCACCGGCCTGGTATTCTCCAAGAAAACTGCCGCACTTTCCGCCGATTACTATTACAGGATACTTATCTTTATATTCCTTCATATGTATTCCAGTACGGTATCCGGCATTGCCTTTTACATATATTTTTCCGCCTCGCATGGCATATCCTGCAGTGTCACCTATATTTCCATAAACAATTATCTTTCCGTCGTTCATGGTATCACCAACTGCATCCTGCGCATTTGAATTAACGGTAATGACTGAATCGTTAAGATATACACCAAGAGCGTTGCCTGGAATACCACTTATACTGATATTTTTTCCTGACATTCCGGCGCCGATATAACGCTGACCACAGCAATTGACAATTTCACATGACTCCTTAGTATTTCGAAGGGCATCATTTAATGATCGATAGTCAAGATTGTAGGCATCTATAATCATGTTTATTCTCCTGCGTGGGATATTCCAAGTATCTGTAATTCTTTTTCTGTAAGTCCGATTCCTCTGAGCATCAGACGATTGCCACATAACGCTTCAATTGAATTAATTCCCATTCCACCCATCATTTCTTTTATTTCAGAATTCCATGACAATAAAAGGTTCATAAGACGTGTGTGTCCTATCTGAGGGTCGAGACGACTGGTCAATTCAGGACGCTGAGTAGCAATTCCCCAGTTGCATTTTCCGGTCTGGCACGAT
>JAEESL010000100.1 GCA_016286345.1 Dehalococcoidales bacterium
ATACCCCGAGATCCCCGTAAAGGTCTACAGCGACCTCTGCGCAGGAGTCACTCCGGAATCTCACGATGCCGCCCTTCTCACCATGAAGATGTGCCAGGTAGACGTTATGAAATCGTGGGAAGACAAATAAAAAGCAAATCAAAAACGACCGCATCAAGCTGAACTGGTAAACTTAAAGTAGACATGAAAAAAAGCATGTCTACTTTTTTCGTGTTAAAATTAGTTCAGGAGGTGACTTAAGATGAGCAGACCTAAGGGAGGAAAAAACAGACGCTGGTCAGATGAGGAACGTCTGAAATACGTGCTAATGTGTGAGGAAGATCATTTAGCTGTGCTTACTGTCGCAAAGAAACACAATCTTTCAGAAGGAACACTGCGCGGGTGGATAAGACGTTACAGAGAGGGCGGAATCGAAGCCCTGAATCCAAAGAAATTACACACAGGAAACCATTTTGCGGCGCTTCATACGAGCAAAAATCTTACGGAGTATGAACGTCTTTTGCTTTTGGTCGAGAAGCTGCAGATAGAGAATGAACGATTAAAAAAAGGATACACAGTGAAAGGAGTTGGTGCCGACAAGGAGTTCGTTACTTTAAAAGACTTGAATTCCAGATAATTGACATACTGAAGAATCAGTATCCGATAACAGAGCTCTGCCGTGTAATGAACGTCAACAGATCCGGATACTACAAATGGCTGGCACGCAAAGGCATAAAGAACCGGTATGAAAAGGACCGTGAACTTCTCACAGAACTTCTTTTGGAAACTCATCATAAACATCGGTCCTATGGTTATCATAAACTTGCAAAGATGATACGTGAAGATACCGGCTGGCTGTTTTCAGATAATCTGGCACATAAATGCTGCAAATACGCCGGCATAAAGGCCAGAATCAGGCACTACAACTGGAAAAAACCTTTAATGGGTACTGAGCACAAAAGATATCCAAACCTGGTTAAAGGTCATTGGGATGCAAAGGAACCAATGGAACTGGTAGTATCGGATATGACCATGATACGCCACAGGGGAATCAGTTATGAATGGACATATATGCTTGATACATTCAACAATGAGATAATATCAAGCCATATATCAAATATACCCGGAGACAGACGGACATATTTCAGTTGTCTGAATGATCTGATAAAGAAAGCAAAAGAAAAGACAGACCCAGTCATCTTGCACACCGACCAGGGATCTGTCTATTCATCCGAAGCATTTTTCAATGCACATAAGGATTATACCATAATTCGATCAATGTCGCGAGCAGGAATTCCGACTGATAATCCAATCATTGAATCAATCAACGGATGGATCAAGGCTGAAATATATTCAGAAGGCTGGCATAGGCGATATGATACTGCCGAAGAAATGATAACCGCATATGTTGACTACTACAACAATGAAAGGCCAGCATATGCTCTCAAATACAAAAGCCCAGTCCAGTTTAGAACTGAAATGGGCTTCGCATAGGTTTTTTAGTGTGTCTACTTTTTGTTGACTAGTTCAGATCTGTTCCCCGGTTTTGTTTTACAATTTTTTGCACAAAGATTCTTTGCTTCTTGAAGATGTGAAAAATGGATGATATAATATACAATAGGGGTATGGGATAACGGACCCGAAAGGAGGGTATTATGCTAAAAGGAATCTATAATTACTCAGAAATAGGCAAACTTAAAAAGGTACTTTTGCACAGACCCGGTGCTGAATTAGAGGCACTGACCCCTGATACTCTGGGCGAGATGCTGTTTGAAGATATTCCTTTCCTGAGAGTTGCTCAGCAGGAACACGATAAATTTGCCGAACTCCTTAAAGAGAATGGAGTTGAGGTAGTTTACTATGTGGATGAAGCTGCCAGAGCAATGGAGAACGAAGAAGTCAGAGATGAATTCATCAGAGAGTTCCTTAAACTTTCCAGAATCAACTCTGTGGGACTCAGCACAGCCATAACCGAGTATCTTAAAGCCATGACACCTAAGGACATGGTCGCCAAGGTCATCTCCGGTATCAGAAGAAACGAAGTCAAGACTGATAAAGTTACTTCCCTCATGGACCTTATCGAGGGAGAGAACGCATATGTTTCCGATCCCATGCCGAACCTGTACATGACCCGTGACCCGGGCTGCTGCGTAGGTGAAGGTATCACCGTAAACCATATGCATACAGACGCAAGACGTCGCGAAGCTATGATCCTGAGATATATCTTCAGATATGCCGATGGTTTTGCTAAAGAGGGAGATCAGCTCTGGTATGATATCAGAGACAGCTATTCCATCGAAGGCGGAGACATCGCAGTTATCAATAAGGACACAGTAGCAGTTGCAGTATCCCAGAGAACCACAGCTCTTGCTGCTGAGAACCTGGCCAGAAATCTGCTGCAGAATTCCGGCTTCAAGAAGATCCTTGCTTTCGATATCCCTAAGACCGGTGAGATAACCCACCTTGATACTGTAT
>JAEESL010000101.1 GCA_016286345.1 Dehalococcoidales bacterium
CAAGGTCAAGATCAAGGCCAGCTGGGGAGGCTCTGCTACCGAGTGTTCAGAGTGGACAATGACAGGTGACTATGACAAGGAAACTAACATGATCACATATACTGACGGCGTCCTGAAGAACGTTAAGTATTCTGATGCAAACACAGTCGAGAAGGAAGAGACTGTCTATACCGACGGCACAGGAACACTTATTTTCAATACCTCAGGTGAGAACTTTACCTGGACAGACAAGAAGGAAAATGCAGCAGAAGGCCTTATTTTCAAGATCTACAAGGATGAGACAGAGACTTCCGCATCTGATCCGGCTGCCGGTGCTTCCGATGAGAACTACTACTCAGGGTTCTCTGCAATGAGCAAGAGCGGTATTGAAGAGAATGCAGACAAGATCCGCAAGTTATATCTTGCTGAGGACTGGGAAGGCATGAAGACAATGATCCAGTATCCTGTCATGATCAACGGCGCAGCTGTCGAAAATGAAGCTGAATACCTCAAGATCATGAAGGGCAAGAAGCTTTCTGACGATTCGCGAAAGGTAATGGAAGAGGAGACCTGCAAAGACATGTTCTACAATGGCCAGGGTCTCTGCCTCGGTTCAGGCCAGGTATGGCTCATCGATCCTGCCTACATGACAGACAAGACACCTGAGATCAAGATCAAGACGATCCAGGGAATCAGCTGATATCGCACACTAACCACAAGATTCTCCAAACATAAGAAGGGGTTGCCTCTTTTGAGAGACAACCCCTAATGCTTAATGTTTCAATTGATCTTGCAGCAGATCAGAGATCAGGGAGGATGATTACACCGGTTTCGGAAGTCTCAGTCACGCTTGTGACGATAACGTCTTCAGTCTCGAAATAGATCACTGCCAGTTTTAATTCCTCATATTTTTCCATCGTACTATCCTCCATGCATTAATTCGGATATGCCATAGCAGTAGCGTAGTAATTATAGTATGCAACCAAAGCATATTTCTGAGCTGCAGTAATAGTATCACTTGCGAGAGCTGTCTTTACATAATACATTACCGAAACATTTATTGCAGCAGAACCCTGATCAGTAACTGCAGTAAATGTAATATTATCACCCAGTGCTTTAGGACCGATATTCTTTCTTGAGAACTGGTAATACTGCTCATTGTTGATCATTCTGGGAGTGCAGTTTGTTGACACCATGGTCACGCCGGAACCGGGCTTTACGGAAACTCTGAGTTCAGTCTGCGAATCAATAGCAAGACCGACTTTAATGGAATCTTCAATTCCGGAATTCCCGAGAGTCCTGTTCAAAGTAAAATTACTGAGACCTTCGTTCGCAGCCGCAATGTCGCTGGAATTTAAGATTTTGACAGGAGCCTCGATCGTTGTATGAGTATTGCCGTCACTCCATCCTGACTGCTGCATGTAATAGCCATAGTCATGGAGACTGTTGATAAGGGCATAGGTTGCAGTCCATTCCTGATCGTCTTTAAGATTGGTTTGAACATACTGGATATACGCCATAGCAGAATAAGTATCTTCCGCTGTCTGGTTATCTCCGTAATGCAGGGTTGCGGTGATAGTATCTGCAAGCTCTATAGGATTGACGTAGAAGATGAAATAACGCTGACTGGTGTTATTCAGATTAACCAAAGAATCACTGTAATTAACACTGCCGGTTCTTCCGCTGGAAATCGCGAAATCCACATAGCAGCCTGTCGTATCGTAGTTCTCAGGGAAGTCAACGATAAACCTGACGCCGATCTCTCCTGAAAGGACCATGCCGTGACTTGCTGCAAAAGCAGGCTCTGTAAACGGAGTAGGACCAGGATTATAAACATAGTCGGAAGTTGCAATATCAGGAGTCTGATAAGCACCTTCAGTATCATATGCGTATTCATAATTAGAAATGCCATACAAAGAAACGGAAATATTGTATCCCGGTCCGCCTGCTAAGTTACTTGCTTTGCCTCTCAGGAATAAAACATCTCTGCCAAGGCTGTCACAGTTGGTTACATCGACAAGATAGTTATTTCCATCGTCCATGTGGACTACATTCCACATGTGTCTTTCGCCGTCCATCTTACCTGTAACGCAATAAGTAAAGACATCATTTTGGAATGTGGAATTATCGCAAAGGAACTGGAAAGCTTTTGAGTAGCCTTCACAAACAACCCGGGTACTATCATCACCGTCGAAAACCCAGATCATCTGCCAGGGATTGCCATAAGCAACACCGCCCTGAGAAGCAGGCTCGTTGTACTCTGTAAGATCACAGATCACATCTCTGTATGCTTTAAGCTTATTGTAGTCGTCTAATGATGCATTTTCTGAAATGATCTCTAAAGCATTATCACGGGCAGTTACTACGGATGTACCGTAAGCGGTTCTTACGGAATAGGGGTCCGAGTCTGCGCGATAAGCCTGAGCGACGACAAAAACCATTTGAATATCGCTGATTATTGC
>JAEESL010000102.1 GCA_016286345.1 Dehalococcoidales bacterium
AATTCCGAGAAATCTTCGCTGGTCAGTGCATTGGCCTTTGTCTTGACAAAGATGTTGTCCGACACGACTTTCAGTTCCGGAGCAAACTCCGCGCCTTTTGTATCCGGTTTGAAGGTGCGCGTTCCGGCAGACAGATTATTGTGCTGGATATAGACGACTGTCATTCCCTGCTTCATTGCCCAATCAACAGCAGAATTGATGTTTTCAATGATGTCCCTGTAATGCTTAGTAATGTCGTTTTGAATGTCAATGACGACGAGTGCTTTCCTATTCATTTTTGACCTCTGTTTTCTGTTTCTCTCTGTGTTTTCATTCAGATCCGGTTGATCAGTTTTCTTTCCATACTTTCCGATTAATCAGATACCCTTCCTGAATCGCCGCTATAGTTGCAACCATGCAGACAACCTCGGTACTGTACCTCAAATCTATGAATTCCAGTGTCAGCGGAAGAACGAACATCATCCCTCCGGTCACTTTGTTTATCATGGAATGCACCGATATAAACTCTTTATGTCGGATATATCCTACTGCGATATTCGCCGCCTTAATAAATGCTATGACTGTAATCCATATGTATAGCCATGCCGGTACATGCAGTACAGGCAACATTTTAATAAGGCATACAGCGACAAACACAGCATCTGCAACTGTATCAAGCTTTGAACCGAACTCGCTGACTGTGCCAGTCTTCCTTGCCACTGCGCCATCCGCCATATCGGCTATTCCGGCAATTATATAGAATATTAGAAACACCGGAGATAATGCAGGGCAAAACAACAGCATTACACTGATAACTATTCTGATTCCAGTTATGATATTTGCCATCTCTGTATTATTTCCCTCTGTGTTTAGCTCTTTTCTTTTGTTGTTTCATTTCAAACCGGCGCTGCTTCTCTGCTTCCTTTTGCTCTTTACTAATCAGTTTTTTCTCTATCTTCTTTTCTTCGCGCTGCATCTGAAGCGCCTGCTGTGATTTCGTCCCGATGCCCTTTTGAGCGACCATTTTGTGCGCTTCCCTCTGTCGTCTTTTGGGATTTCTATGCTCCTTTTTCATATCCGCATCTACAGACGGACTATACTCAAGGTCATAAGAATGATTGAGTACAAACTCATATATATCAGTCATGCTTGGTTCTACACCGAAAGTATGCTTAGCAACAGTGAGCTTCCCATTCTCAACCCTTTCGGATAACCCTATCCAGAAGGGCTCTTCATATAGCACTGTGAGTCTGGTTTCCAGTTTAGCCGTACCCATCTCATCTTATTTTTCTTACGTTAGTTTGAAGGTTTTCAAGGAATCTGCCGGCATGCGCTCCGTCCATCTGTGTATGATGGAATTGGAACGATACAGGCAGATAATATCTGAACAGTTTCTTTCTATATTTCCCCCATAGCATGAACGGATTATTGAAGATCCCGCTGTTCATGCCGACAGCACCATCTATCTCGGTATCGATAATTGCAGAAGTCCCAATCACCATACTGTCCTCAGACAGATCCCTGTCGCAGCAACTATCCGCAACTCGTGATGTATACGTCAGATATTCGCGATTGAAAACGGTCAGATCATCCGTAAACAGAATATCGCACGAACTGACTTCTCCTTCTCTGTTCTTAACGATAGTATTTACTGCAAGCGTATCATATTGTATCAGCCTGTCCTCTACAGGAAGTATGTAGAATTCCTTTATGGGAACTGCAGCTTTTCCAATGCAATAATCCATCAGCATGTTGAACTTATAGCCCTTCTTTCTGCTCCCCCTAACCAGATTTGTTACATCAAGCGTTTTGAAGAACGTCACCATCGGGTTCGGCGCATTCATCCAAAGCTCGTATGCCGATGCTCTCGTTGTCATTTGCGGTTCTATTTCTTTTGACATTTCATGCTTATCCTTTTAGCCGTTTGAGAGCTTCCTTGTTGTTTCCTGTTATCATTTCAAGTTTTTCACATGCGCTCATTTCTCTGCAGTCTCCGCATGTTTCTATATCCTTACTAAGCGCACACTGCCTTATCGGGCAAAGTGAATCGCAGAACGGTGTTTTCATCCCTTCGATACGGCATCCGGCGCAATTGATCATCTCCGGCGTGATCTCTACACTGTTCAGCTCTGACCATTCCTTTGCGACCTTGATCCGCAGATCATTATCATTGTTTACAGTTGCAATATGGGCTTCACATGTCTCGCAGTCCAATCCACAGTACGCGATATATTCATTCACTCTGTTCCTGACCGGCACCCATATGCTGCATTCATATTCAGATGAGTTCGGATCACCTGCGGAATAAACTTCCAGTGTCGCTGTTCCGTTTGCGTGATATTTCTGCCCCTCGTTCGGGAACCAATCCTGCCATACTGCAGTATTCAATGTTTGCAGTGATCCGGGGATCGGCCCCTTTGTATTAAATACAGCCCAGTT
>JAEESL010000103.1 GCA_016286345.1 Dehalococcoidales bacterium
GTTTTGCATTTATTGTTGCAGAGCATATGATTCTTGTATAGATATATGAAAGCAAATAAGAATACTTATGTGAAAGCGTTAAGACTGATTGCTGTTATAATGTGAATGTCAGGAAAGAAAACAGACAGTTATTGATATGAGACAGTGAATTATAAAATCCATATCAAAGCTGATGTTGCTGATCTATGGGGAAATAGAATACATGAGAAAAAAGAGAATTAAAGATTCGAATACCGGCTATCTTATCAAGCTGACGACACTGCTGATGACTATCTCAATGTTGTTAATGATGTGCTCCTGTTCTTTGGAAAAAAGCGTTGTTACTGATTCCGGAGCTGATATAGCCAACACTTCGGCAAGTGCATCCTTAACAACGAAGAAGACCCCTGACGAGCCTGTAAAGCTGACTATGTTTGCTACTGAACTTGGTAATGAAAAGGCAGACGATAATGTTATCAGGGATCTGATAGCCGAAAAGACCGGTGTGAAAGTATCAGAGATATGGATGACCGGACAGTATTTCCGCAATGTCATTGACGGATTATTGGAATCCGAGAAGTTGACGGATTATATCTATGTAAACGAAAGACTCGATGAGTTCTATGAACACGGTCTCCTCGTAGCCTGGGACGAATATATCGAGAAATATCCCAATATCAAAAACCTCTACACCGAAGAAGAATGGGATATGTTAAGGCAGGCAGACGGTCACATTTATTCAGTCAATATCCCGGGCGGTACTATATATGAGGATGCGCTCATAGAAGGAAGTGAATTAACCAATAAGGCAGGCTTCGCAGTTACTACATGCTGCAAGGATCCTGATATTGCTTTCAAGTTCATTAATGACATTCTCTCCGAAGAGATAATGGATCTCCGCTTCTGGGGAATAGAAGGCGTTGATTATAACGTTAATCCCGACGGTTCTTATTACAGAGACCGCGATATGACCGACAACTGGAATAACAAAGACTACGAAGTAATGCATGTCTGCCAGTACGGTTCGATGCCGAGAGCGTGATTATATGAAGTCTGACCCTATCAGATTCTATGTAGGCTGGACCCAACTATCAAGGTAGCACTGACTTTACTGTTCCAGGGATCAAAGTCATTGATCTCTCCCGTATGCGCATCGACAGAAATCAAGATGCGGTTGTACAGCAGGAATTCATAATATAGAGAATCCGTTGATATGTCGTACTTGAGGAGGTATCTGCCGAAAACAGGATAATCCCCGGTATACAGTTCCTCATCCGTATTATGCCGGATATACCATACAGCTTTCAGGAAGCACAGCCCCGGATCTGAAAATTATTGCCAGACAAATCCGCTGTTGATATTATTATCTCTAGTACCTGCATTGGTACATTGAATAGGGGGGATGGAAATGACGGTATTAAAGAGTAATCTCTGTCCGACATGCGGCGGACTTCTCGACATCGATCTTGAAAAGCAGATGTATATCTGCCCGTTCTGCGGTGTTTCTTTTGATTATGAGTATTTTCGCGAGGATAATGTCAAGGAAGTAGCTTCCAAAGCGGTCCGCAGAAACGAGTACGGCTCGGCAAAGGATGCTTATGATTTCATGCTCTCAAAAGATCCGCATGACTTCGAAGCGCTGCGCGGACTCTTTCTTTGCAAAAACGAATGGACGGATATGACACGGATGTACAATGACAGCGAGGTTGATGTCTACGCTGATGAACCTACCCTGCTGAATGCGATCGAGAAATGCCGTCCTGAGCATAAACCTTACTTCGAAAAGGTTAGAGAGGCTCTTAACGAGCTTCGTCATTACAGAGATCTTAAGTCAGAAGCAAAGAAGATCAAAGAGAAGAAAGAAACAACCGAAAAGAAACTGTACGAGATTCAGAAGGAACACTATAGCACTACCCATTTTTTCACGGAATTATGCGATGAGATACGGCAAATGGACCTGAAAACGATAGAGGCAATATTAAGCATTGTGTTCCTTGTCCCTCTGCTATTGATCGGTTATGCCATATGGAACAGGGAATGGGTCGGCCTCATCACTTTTGCGGTAATTGCAGTGCTGCTCGTTGCCTGTTACCACCTGATAAAGCTCATCGCCGGAAGATATCTTGTTAAAAGCATGGTCCCCTACAAAAAGGAAATCTCTGAGCTGACTGAACAATACAACGCAAAGAAAACTGAAGCAGTACAGTCTAATAACAGATACAAGGCGCTCGTACAGGAGTTCATGGATATGGATCCCGTTCCGTCGAAAGAAAGTTAAAAAATAGGGAATCCTGACTGTTTGTTTTCGTGCATCAGAAGAGCATAAAACTGATAACTATCCCGACTATGGTCTCCATTGATCCACGGGCACTATTTCATGTTGTTTAAAAACTCTTCTATTGCCTTATTGACCGCTTTGGGGTTATCGTTTTGTTAT
>JAEESL010000038.1 GCA_016286345.1 Dehalococcoidales bacterium
CGCCGTATCATTAAAAAACTCCGCTGACAATATCCACCTGTTCGCCGGGAAGACCGATTATACGTTTGATGTATTCTTCATGTTCACGGCCTTCGATCTGGGGATGAAATGCGATTACATCTCCGCGGTTATAATCGTTTGCGAGTTTATTGAGGAACAGTCTGTCGCCCGCAATATAGGTATTCTGCATACTGGGGCCAGTGATGATAGAACTCTGGATCGAGAAATAAAAGGCCAGAGATATAACAACAACGTACAGAAGCGTTATTAATATGTCTTTTAAAGCATTTTTATTCATAAGATGAAATTATACTACATCAACACGGATATCATTTCATATGAGACATGATTATTTTTGCTTGTCAGCCAGTAATCTCAATATAGCTTTCTTGCTCCAAAGTTCAGTCTCCCAGATGGTGACATGCTTATTTGAGACTTCGCATATTAAATGCGGTTTGTCAGTAGAGTTATCAATGACAAAAGTTCGATCTGCAATACGAACAAGTTGGGCTAAATTATTTAAGGATTTTTCATATCGATTAATGATTTTTTCTTCGGGTACGTCATGTCCTCCCGCTCTTACACGAGCCTTGACACGTTTCACATTGATACAAGGATCATTGGTCAACACAAATACAGATTGCACTTCATATCCCTGTTTTTTAGCATGACGCAGTAACTCAAGATTGCGTTCTGTAGACAGTACAGTTTCAAACGTAAAGTCTTTATTTGCTTTTAAGAGCAACTTTCTGATTTGTTCAGCCTCTTGGGCTGCCTCGAGATCGGTACATAGTGAAATACGCTGTATTTCATCTGCATTGACATATGTGCCACAAATAGGAATATTTTTTGTAATTGTACTTTTGCCTGAACCATTAGGTCCTGCAATAATCAGAATACGCGGACGGGAAGAATCAGCTAAGGACATATTCCACTCGCCCATCTGCATAGACTTTCGCAATCATTCCACTTTCTTTATCAAAACGAGTGACGTAATCCATTGTACTTACTTCTTCTCTTTGGGCAACAGCATCCTGACATGCAGATTCGAACTCATCAGAGGACATATCAAACACAGTCTTTCGTGCTGTCTCAAGCTTTACAAGAAACGGAAAGCCCTTCTCTGCATTAAACTTGCGAGCCAGAATATTCATAACTGCATTAAATGAAAGTCCCATTTCAGAAGCAATTCGAGTAGTCTCTTCACGAACACCTTCATCCAATCGTATCGTACTTGTAGGCATATCTATCAACTCCCTTCAGCACAATTATAGTCCAAGTAAAAAGCTCCTTCAACACAATTGAAGTCATTTGTGTTTGCCATGTGTTATTTTGATATAGTCATGGTTCGTCATTTTATATGGCAAAAGGTTATATCTTTGAGGATACATGATCATTATGAAGAGTGATGATACAACTATACTTCGGCATTTTTGGGGACTTATGCCGAAGTATAGTTATATTGAATTAGGTTCTTAGTGAAGATAAAATTTAATCAAATATACAAGGAGAACTACTATGTTTTTTTCAGATTTCGACCTTCTCTGCCAGGAATATGAATTAAAGACTTTTGATGAACTGAAGCAGATCGTAAAAGAGGATACAGCCGTAATTCGTCCAGTACTGGAATTGACCGGACAGGATGCTGTAGATTCATTCCTCATGCTTGTCATTACTGCATGCGGTGCGTCAGGTAAAATGGGTCTTGAAGAGTACATGCTTCTTCAGGAGACCACCGGAATCTTGATCTCATATGCTGACGCGAATAAGATGCTTGAGGCATCCAAACACAAGGGCGCCAGAGAAATAGTTGATTACTTTGTTGACCAGTACGGAGAACTGAGCATTGACGTCAAAGCACATATGGTCTCCTTATGTCTCGCTTTCTGCGCAGCCAACGGAGACGTTAACTGGAAAGAAAAGCGATTCATCAAGAAACTGATCGACTAGATCAGGAAAGTTACTATTGTTTTTCGATTAACTTCAATTGCGGATTCCTCTCTGCGATTGAAGTTAATCCTTTTTAGGATGAGAACTCATTCCGTTTTTTTTATGTCATTAGCCTCTTTCAGGATATCCCTCAATCCGTTAACGAAATCATGGTAGTGTTTAGGAAAGTTTTCTGAACCTGATGCACTGATCTTTGTTTCTTCATTAAAAACCGCATTGAATTCGAACATAATACCGTCTAAAACACCTTTGGGATGAGGTCCTTTAAAGCCATTCCACGAAAGGATGTCACATTTATTGAAAAGGTCCAAAGCAATTTCTTCGCTGCATACCGCATGCCTCAGAAGAATGCGCTGGTCTTCTCCGGCATAGCGGATATCATACTCGGATATGTCTGCATTTCCATCTTTCATCAATATTTCATATTCCCTGGTGAAGCGCATTGCGGTAATTCGCAGATAAACTGTAGTGAATGACTTGATCTTTCTGGATGGTTTTGGTGTTCCGTATTTCAGTTCCCTGAAACGTTCGGCAAGTATAAGAAGTTTGCCGCTTTCAACAAAACCGGCAATGTGGCCGTCGGAAAAGCGTTCTCCTCTTGCGATAAATGTAAACATCGTTGCTATCTGATTGAGATCAAGTTCTGACAATGGTTTATTTTTGATCTCTTCGTAATGGAGCGAATAATCCTTATCCTGTTTTGTCATTAACAGAAGATCTGTGATTCTTTGGTCATATCTGGGATACGGATCCCAGACGACTTTAGGCTCAGTTCGGAGATAATTGATGCACTCGTCAAGACGCTCTTTCTTTCCTTTTCCGAACATAGTCATCCCTCCAAGCTGACAGCTTTATTTACAATAAGCAGATATCTGTCCTGACAATCATTTTAATACCAGTTTCAAAAACTTCGTATCATTCATCTGTTCATTGGTTAAATACTTGCCGTCTTTAAACAATGCATAAGTTGTAATAGGAGTTGGTGCATTCTGCGCATCTTTCCTGCTTTGGATATGGATGGATTTGAAAGGAATACTGTGTTCTTTTGCACATGCCTCAACTACAGGTACATATTTACCATTGAACGGACACTGGTTTGTGTAATATAAAACATATCCATCCTCATTGATATGAGGATCTTTTGCACATTCTTTAAAGACCGGCTTGTCTGAATCAGAGCCAAACGGCAGATACCACAGTTCTATGCCATTACTGGCTTCATCAGCAACACTGAATCCTTTGTGTTTCAAATACTTGGGATCAGCTAAAAACGGAAGTTTCTTCCCGGCTGAAAGAATGCATAATCCGCTTTTTCCCTTTTCTTTACTGTCTTTAATACATGCATCCATCAGATCATTTGAATATCCGTGCCCCTTTAAGGAACCGGATACCCATAAACAGTCTATATACATATAATTCGGAGCAGAAATCGGATTCCATGCGTATTCAGCCGGTATATATTCAATGAAACATTTACCGCGCTCGACACTTTTCAGAAAGACCAAACCATCATCAAATCTTTCGTTAAGCCACTTCTTTTTTGAGGAGACCTGAATATCGTTATTGTTTGATATTGCACAGCAGATGTGTTCTTTTTCCAGATTATCTTTTGTAACTTTTATATAATCCATACGTTAAATAACCTCTCAATGACTTATAACTCACTTTATCACAAAGTCAGCTACACATTTAAGTGGGTGATAAATCAACTAAGGCGATTAATTAATATGAGAAATAGTATCTGATAAACTGATGGCGGAGAGAGTGGGATTCGAACCCACGCTACTTATCGTAGATCGCTTTTCGAGAGCGACACCATCAACCACTCGGACATCTCTCCACAATGTTAAATTATATTTAGAACATCCTTATTTAGGCAAGCAAAAAGGATCAGTCCTTGAACACCTTGTCGGGATGGAAGAATCCGTCACTATTTCTGCCAAGAACAGCAAAGAATCTGTTGTTGTAATAGGCTTTGAGTTTATCTGAGGCAGTTTCATATGCATACAGCTTTCCGTCAATGATATTCCTGCATTCCTCATCACTGACATCCACTCTTTCAAAATCGTCAAGAATGAAATCTATATCAAATAAATAAGGGCTCTCATTATTGGAGAGCTGTTCTTCCAGTTTTTCAAGAGTAACCGCATTCTCAATCCTGAATGGTCCATATTCTGTTCTTGTCAGTTTTTGAATATATGCCCCGCACCCAAGTTTTTCTCCCAGGTCATGAGCAATCGAACGGATATATGTTCCTGATGCACATCTTACATCTACGGTGACCATATCATCTTTATATTCAATCAGATCACATGAATAGATCGTGACTTCCCTGGGTTCGATTTCTATCTGCTGTCCCTTTCTGGCAGCTTTGTAGAGCGACTGACCGTTTTTCTTAATGGCACTGAAGACAGGAGGAATCTGCATGACAGTGCCGACAAAATCACAGAGAGCATTTTCAATATCAGAACGAGCAACATATGAAGGATTTCTGATAAATGTCTTTTCGCCTTCGGCATCATATGTTTCTGATTCATAACCGAGCCTGATCACAGCGAGGTATCTTTTGGGATGTGTCAGCATATATTCTGATACTCTTGTTCCCTGTCCAATGAAAACAGGCAGCACTCCGTCAGCCAGAGGATCAAGGGTCCCGCCGTGACCGATACGTTTTTCATGAAGGAGACGTCGCAGTCTGGCAACCACATCAAAACTGGTCATTCCGGGTTCTTTACAGATATTTATAATTCCACGCATGATTGATAAATATTGCAGAATAAACGTTCATGTGTCAAAACACAATCAATCCACAAATGTCACAAAGAAGCCTTTTTTCATAACAACGATAAAATCAACACGCATTTTTTTACACTTTTGTATAAAACAACACGTTGTTTTTTACGCTTCAGTCACAAGTAGTCGTTTTTATGTAAACATTTCTGAAAAACACTGATAATCATTTAAAACAGCCTGAACAGTAGACAAAAGTTCACGCGGGTCATAAACTAAAAAAAGTTAATGGGGGTCAATTATGCCAAAGGGAAGATTATATCTGGACGCTACAGGCGCTGAATCAATAGTTATTGATTACAAGCTTATCGATGCATCCGCCAATTCATGGTGGGGCGAGCTTACTCTTGAAGACTTCAGAAGGATCCAGGACGGCGGCGGCTATATCATTGAATTTGCCGATGGAGTCAAAGGCAACTGTATGCTGAACAAAAAGATCAATAAGGCAGTGTCCGGTCTTTTACCACTCTACTGCTACAGATTCAGAGGCATGGGACCCGTATACCGTTAGACCACGAGCACGATTATTCCGGCAACAAAGAGGGCTACTGCAACCACTGCAGAAATGATAGATCCGATAAGAAGAGCTTCCGGTTCAGGACGTCGCGGTTTACGTTCGATGAATTCCCTGATGTCATAGCGGCCTGTAAGAGATGCATAGTAGGCATTCTGTTCAGCCCGATACCAGAAGAAAAAGACTACAGCTATCAGTAAAACAACTCCGCCGATAATGAATAATATTGCATTGCCCATATCTTTACCTGCCCTGTTATTTCTTTCCTCTATTAAACCTTCTGATAAATGTACAGACCGACTATCTGCATAGCCTTATTATACGAAACTTCGTAAGTTAATCTCTTTTTTTCATGCTTAACCTGAACTGTAATGGAACCGTAGAATTCATCTGTATCAGGATCCTGTGTGGCGTAGACACTGGTGGAAGCAATTTCCTCCACTTTTCCATTTGATTTGAGAATCGGATCAAGATACTGTTTCATGGTCTCGGCATTGAGTTCACTTCGCCATTTTTCGCTGACCATTTCCCCGACAGCATCATAATCATATTGGTTAAGGAGCTCGATAACACGGTATGTCGTATCCTTGATGGTATCCTCATCAAAGCCGTCAGCCAGAGGAAGGCTGCTGCATCCGGTCATCAGGAGAAGACTGCACAATCCTATTGCAAAAAGTATCTTTTTAATCATTGCTACCCCACTGATTCGAACGGAGAAACACCCTTGCAGAATGCACACTTATCTCCGTATTTTGCAGCCATCGGTTCAAAACACAGAGGACACATTATAAATGAGTCTTCTTCCCCGATGTCCTCGTAAATATCTTCACTGACTACGACCTTCATAACCGAGATGATGCTGTCATAATCACTGATAATACTATCGATCAGATCAGGCATTTCATCCCTGGATATCCTGGCTTCATGCATGATCCATTTGTTGAGCAGAGGAAATTTTTCAAGATTCTTGGAATCCACAAAAGACCTTATTCCCTTTCCGGTCTTTCTGTCGAATAAAGTGAGAGCATATTTTCCGGTCTCGTGAATTATCAGTTTGCCGTTGCCGGACGTACACTTGGTCAGGAGCTGGATCGCATCGGGGATATCGACGCTGTATTCCGCCATTGCAAGAAGATCTGTTCCCTTTTCAAGCCGTTCAAGAGCGAGCTCCACCATGATTCCCGACAATATGACTCCGGGAGCAAGATCACCTCTGAATTCCTTTATGGCATCAAAAAACTCTTCACGGGTATACTTTCCGAAATTACCTGATTCATCATGATGTACTTTGAGAAGATCTTCATCTATCTCATTCTCGCCTTCATGGGCTTCGATATATGCTCTGATAGCAAACATCTCATCGTCAGGGATCCTCGGGTTCTGCCTGCGCTTTATCATCGTGTCAGTCTCTCCTTCTTCCGCCCATTGCTATCAAAACAAATCTTAAAAGCTGTCCCAGAGACACGGCGAGTGCTGCGACATATGTCATTGCAGCAGCCTTAAGCACCTTCTTGGCTCCGACTGTTTCTTCTTCATCGAGGATACCGTTGCTTTCGATAGCTTTAATCGCCCTTCGGCTTGCATTGAATTCAACAGGAAGAGTGATCAATTCAAACAATACGGCTGCGGCAAAGAATGCTATACCGATCCATATGATATTGAAAAGCTTTTCTGAGAAATAACCGAGAACAATACCGATAATGATCAGAGGCATAGCAAATTTAGAACCGATCTGGGATATTGGAATGATGGTATTTCTGATCTGAAGAGGAAAGTATTCATTGGCATACTGAACAGCATGTCCTGCTTCGTGGCAGGCAACTCCTATTGCCGCCAAAGATGTCGACCCATATACCCCGGATGAAAGATTGATCGCCTTCTGGCTGGGATTGAAATTATCTGAAAGAGTACCTTCAATCTGATATATCTGAATGCCTCTTACATCATTGGCATCAAGCACTAGCTGTGCTGCCTGAGCGCCTGTCAGTCCGCGTCTGGAAAACTGTTTTGAATATTTGTTATAGGCACTCTTCACCGATGCCTGTGCGATCATAACAAAAATGATGGCGGGAACCACCAGTATCAGGTAATAATAATCGAAAAACATACGGAAAAGCCTCCTTATTTAGTATAGCATTATGGCTGTAGTACAATAAAACATATGAACAACAAGGATCTTTCTTTACTGGAATTTGATAAGGTAAGAGCAATTATCGCAGGATACTGCACCTGCGACGAAAGCAAGAGCATCGTACAGTCGATCGAGCCTAAAACAGACATAAACTGGATAAATGAACAGCTCGATGAATGCTGTGAGGCCAGGTACATTCTTGAGCATGAAACAGGAATAAATGCAGACGGTTTGCTGAACGTATCAGACGAAGTAAGCAAAGCCGCCAGAGATGTTGTCCTGAATACAGTAACTCTGAATATGATCCTTCAGACACTTGAAGCGATCCATACCATGAAAAGCAGGGTCTCCAAATACGGAGAGGACTGCCCTAATCTCAGCGACATGGCGAAGAGACTGGGGGACTTCTCCAAACTGTCTGCCAGAATAAAGCAGGCTATAGCTCCCGACGGTTCGATCCAGCCCAATGCATCTCCCAAGCTCATGGAGATCAGGAACAAACAGCATAACAAGAGGAATGAACTGATCGGAAAGCTGCAGGACATCATCGGGGATGAGACCCAGAAGCAGTATATCCAGGAACCGATCATCACTGAACGTGAAGGACGATATGTAATTGCCGTCAAGAGCGCCAGTCAGGCCAATGTTCCGGGCATCGTACATGATATTTCAAATACAGGTCAGACCATCTTTATCGAACCATGGCAGACCGTGAGTGCCGGAAACGCGATCAAGGAACTTGATATCGAAGAAGCAAGAGAGATCGAAAGGATAATCACTGAATTATCCGGTGAAGTCGGCAAGGTCGCCTATTCTATAAAGACGTCGATAGAATTGGCTGCAACGATAGATGTTGCGCTGGCAAAAGCAAGATTTGCACACAGCTACAAAGCAACAGAAGCAAGCTGTTACAAGCCAGGTAAAAATGAAAGACCGGCAATCATCCTGAAAGGTGCCAGACATCCTCTTATCGGAACAAGTGCTGTTCCGCTGGATCTTGAACTGGGAAAAGACTATTCCGTACTGGTCATCACCGGTCCGAACACAGGAGGAAAGACCGTTGCGCTGAAAACCCTGGGACTCATGTGCATGATGACCCAGGCAGGTTTCCCTGTTCCGGCATCTGAAGATACAGTGCTTCCCGTTTTCACCGGAATATTTGCAGATATCGGTGATGAACAGAGCATCGAAGACACTTTATCCACATTCGGCTGGCACATGAACAACATATCAAGGATCATGAAGAACATAGACAGCAGCTCTCTTGTACTGCTTGATGAACTTGGTGCAGCGACCGATCCGACGGAAGGTTCGGCACTGGCAAGAGCCATTCTCAATTACCTTGTGGAAAAACAGACTCTGGCAATGATCACGACTCATTATGCCGAAGTCAAACTGATGGCGCATTCCTCCGAAAAAATCCAGAATGCATCCTTCAACTTCGATCCCAATACCATGATGCCGACCTATCATCTTTCACTCGGAACTCCCGGAGGATCAAATGCCATAGCCACGGCAGAGCACTTCGGTCTTCCCGCAGAGATCATCAGCGATGCCCGCGGAATGCTTTCAGGTGATGTCGTGAAAATGGAAGCACTCATAACATCGCTTCAGGATGAAAAGCAGAAATTTGAAACTCTGAATCATGACCTTCAGATCCAGCAGACAAGACTGGAAAAACACAATAAAGAGCTTGAAAAAGAGCTTGATACACTGAAACGTGAAAAGAAAATGGCGATACAGCAGATCAGAGATGATCTGGTAAGAGAGATCGCCGACGTTGAAAGAGAGCTCAAGGACGCTTCATCAGAACTTAAGAAAACAAGAAGCATGGAAAACGTCATAATCGCCCGCCGTGCATCCCAGAGAGCAAGGACAAAGCTGAATGAAGCGCTCAGATCCGAATCGGACAATGAAGAATATTCCGAACAGGGAGAAATAAAGATCGGAGACATCGTCCATCTGAACGATTACGATATCGATGCCGAGGTCATCGGAATAAATAAAGCGACAGGCATGATAGATGTTGCCAAAGGTTTGGTGAAGTTCAACGTTTCCGAATTATCTGTCAAACGCGTTCTGACCAAAACAGGGGTCACAAAAACTCCGACAGTTAAGATTAACCGTCCCAAGGACAGAGTTCCCCTGGAATTGGACCTCAGGGGCAAACGCGCCGATGAAGTTGAGACTCTTGTGGACAATTATCTCAATGATGCCGCCATGAGCAATGTCCAGAGAGTAAGGATCATTACAGGATACGGTATGGGAGTTGTAAAAAGCATCGTAACTGAGATGCTGAAGACCCATCCGCTTGTCGCATCATTCAAAGATGCCGAACGTGATGAAGGCGGCGGCGGAGCCACCAACGTTACACTGAAATAGCCTTTTCAGACATGTAGTGATAGCGCTTGTTCATCTTCACAGTGAAGAAGACTATCACACAGAGAGCCATTACCTCAGATATAAACTGGGAGATCCATACTCCGTCTGTTCCCATGAAGATCGGAAGAATCAGAATGGTGACTACCTGGAACACAAGAGTTCTTAGGAATGAGATAGTCGCCGAAACTCCTCCGTTATTGAGGGCAGTAAAGAAGGCCGAACCGAAGATGTTGAAGCCGATAATGATATATGCAAGAGAGCAGAATCTCAGGGCCCGTATCGTCAGAGCTTCAAGTTCAATATCTGAACTTACAAAGATATCAGCAAGCGGCTTGGCAAATATGAAACCTGTCAGGAACATAAGAAGACAGGTCACTCCTATGATGACAAGGCTCTTTCTGAATACATTCTGCAGTTCATCTTCCCGCTGTGCACCGTAATTAAAACCGATGACCGGAGCAACACCGACAGTGTATCCGAGGAAAGCCGCAATAAAGATAAACATCAGATAGGAAATAACGCCGTAGGCCGCAACACCGTTTTCACCGATCAGGCGCATTAGCTGGTAGTTGTAGAGCATTTCGACAACTGATACGGATACGTTCGTAACAAATTCAGATGCACCGTTCGTACAGGTACGTACGAGAGATTTAAAGTCCCAGACAGGTTTTCCAAGACGGAGAAGGCTGTCATTTTTGCGCAGGAAATAGATGATAGGCACGATCCCGCCGAATACCTGACTGATAGCAGTTGCGGCAGCCGCACCTTCCAGTTCCAAATGGAACACTCCGATAAGCAGAGCGTCTAAAACGATATTGATGATTCCGGAAAGAATAGTGATCCACATTCCCAGTCTGGGTTTATCGGCAGCCACCATAAGTGCCTGGAAAGCACCCTGCAGCATAAAGAATACGACGGCAGGCATAAGGATCCTGGCATAGTTGACGCAGTAATCGACCATATCCCCGGTCGCACCAAGGAAGACCGCAACTTTTCTGAGACTGAAATAACCTATCAGGCCGCATATGATACCGATGATCAGCATAAAGCAGACCAGCATGGAGAAGATATCATTGGCCTTTTTATGATCTCCCTCCCCTATGGTTTTTGAAATGAGAGCAGTGCCTCCCGTACCCACCATAAAGCCGATGGCTGCATATACCATCACATAGGGATAGATCATATTGAGAGCGGCAAACTGTGTCTTGCCAACAAGATTGGAAATATAGATACCGTCGACCACGTTGTAGATCGATGTAAAGATCATCATGATGACAGACGGAACTACAAATCTGAACAGTTTTTTATATGTAAAATGTGAGGACAGAGAAATATCCACAAGTTAACTCCGATCATCAAATACCAAAATATGATTATATAAAACCCTGTCTGTAACGGGCAATTATTACAACTTGGAGCTGTTGTGATTGATGTTTCGAAAGAAAAAATGGAACAATGCACATTTTCAGCCGCAGTTTTGCAGGCATCATTACAACAGAAAGGCAGAACTATAGTCTTTAAAGCAGTTTGTAGCGTATATGGGAAACGCCTGTGGTTGTCCAGGCATCGTATTCAAAATCAATATATTCGCTGTCGCATTTTGAATCCGTGAACTGCTGGGACAGGATGATATCGTTGATCGTTGTTCTGGCAGGCACTTTGAATGTCAGATCGAGCTGATATACCCTGCCGGCCTGGAATTCAGTACTGCTGTCGATGGGAATGAGCCTGGATCCATCGAGAACTCCCCACTGTGCAGTCACATTTTTGCGATTTTTATTCATTGTAACGTCATATCTGATATCTCTCACTTTTTCTCCGGGAGAAATGGTCCCGGCAGAAACAGCGACAGTCACCTTGGGAGGTGATCCGCAGGAACAGATCCCGAGTATCATGACGATCATCAATATGAATGAAACAATCTTCTTCATAGTATCAATACATTTTACAATACTTGTAGTATTATAGCGCGTTTGTATAATTCTTTTGCTGAAGCAGACACGGGGTCTGTGTCTGCTTCAGGTTAAAACAATCCGTTATTTGCTTCCTTCTTTGTACTTCATGACCAGATATGCGGCAAAAATGGTGATGCCGAGAACAGGTACGGACATGGACATTGCTGCAGTCATAGCATCGATCGATGAAGCAAACATGAAGATAAGAATCAGCTCTGCCAAGAGTTTGGCAAACACTGCAACAGAAACAGTTCCGACAGAGATTCTTTTATTGTCGAAGTTTCCGGCAAACGCAATGATATTGCCGAATGCAATAAGGTTCAGGACGTTGAGCCAGATGACTGTGCTTTCAGA
>JAEESL010000039.1 GCA_016286345.1 Dehalococcoidales bacterium
AAAAAATGTCTGAATTGCGGGTTCAGGACGGTGATCACAGAGATTATACCAGGTGAAATTGAATCAAATTATAGCTTTTATCATTCAATTTCTCTTTGTACTGGTACTAATTCTTTCTCCGAATTTTTGGCCGAATATATTAATTATATTATCACCGGAATGCTCAGCGAAGATCATAATAAACAGACTGTTGAGCGCCCATCATTTGCAACAACTGTTGATGTATATTCTAATTTCATTTCGCAGCATTTTATCCGATGGCTTTCCGATCAGGAATATCATAATGGCACTACATCCAGAGACGTTGGCCTCATGCTTTACAAAAACATGCCTCCACTTATTAACCAGGCATTCAATGAATCAAGCCCATCAACATTGGACGGAGTTATCAATGAGACAAATATAGTTAATTTGGAAATAGGCGTTCTTGTAGGTGACGGGTACGTTAATGACCTGATTAAGGCGTTCTACAAAAAGAATCCTGACCTTTTAGTCAGTTTGGTTAAGTCTGGTCAATATCATTCTTCAAGGAGCTTTGATATCGGCCTTGAAATTTCATCCTTTGAGTTTAACGATTCAAATTACGAGGCTTATCTGCTTTGTACACATGGATTTGATATCTGGGTTCCCAAAAAGCACCCCTTGGCTAAATATGAAAAGGTGATGGCTGAAGATTTAAAGAACAAAGTTCTTATTGTTTCCGGTTTCAGAGAGCGGAAGGTTATTTCTCGTTACATGAGTGACGTGTTCCCTGATTCCATAACTTTGGTTAATGAATCTGGCTGGCTTCTTGACAACACTATGCTCGATTTTAAGAAGGGCATTCTTATTAAATCTTCTTTTGATAAAATTCCAGCTAACAGTGATATTGTTGCGATTCCTCTTTTCGACAACAGCGGACAGCCATATAAAGCAGGCATGTATCTGTATATACCGAAAGATTATCCAATATCTCTGAACGAGAGAAAACTCTCTCAGTTTATCATGGAGTATTCGAAGAGAGTTGATAAGTCACATCTGACACCTTTTAGCCGGATGACTCGTGATATGCCTCTTCTGAGGAGGCGTCGATGAGCGACAAAGATTATAGTGCTATCAAAGAAGTACGTTATACCAGAATTGTCCGTTATATTTGTGAGGCGGCGATTGATCTTGTTTCAAAGTATCCGGCTGATGTGGTAACGATAAAAATGATCACTACAAAATCAGAAGTTTCAAAACAGACCTTCTATAACCATTTTGTCGACAAGTATGCCTTGTATGATTATATTTTTTATCACGATATCAATGATGTTTTATCTGAATATACACCTCACGATGTCATCGTAGAGTTATTGCCTAGGATATTCAGGGAAAAAATGGATTTCTATAAATCTTTGGCATTAGTCGGCACATATAACAATTTATACAATTTCTTTTTTGATTATATGAATGATTACTTTTATTCAGTAGTTGAAGAATACTATGGAAAAGGGAATATTACACCAACAATTGCCTTTGGTGTAAAAATGTTTTCCAAAATGATTGTAAATTGTTTTATGTTGTTCCTGAGAGATGATGAAACAACTTCCCAAGGTACACTTGAAGAAATGGGCCGTGATATTTATGCTTCTGTTCCTGAGTCTATAGCTCCTGCCATTAAAAGATGAGCGTTTAATTGACACTCATTATACCAAGAAAATATAATTACCGAGTTACAGAGAAATGTTTGATTCTGTTCGTGTATCTGTTTCTGTGCAAACAGAATTTGTTGTTGCAGAGATGCTCTTAATTTATTCTTTGAGAAGGAATATTTATTATGGGGTGGTATAGTCTATTCAGTCCAGATGTTGCCAAATGGGTTTGTCTGGCTATTTTTGTTGTTGCATTTATTTTCATTCTTTTTTTCAGCAAAAAAGTTAAGATTGAAACGGTGTCTCTTATTGGAGCTGCACTTGTTGTTCTTCTCGGGATAACCAGTCCGTTTAAAGCAATTTCTGAAGCTATAGACTGGGATGTTCTTGGGCTTCTTGTCGGGTATGGTATGCTTGCGATGTCATTGAAGGCCAGTAAGCTTCCTGAGTGGCTCGCAAATGAAGTTTTGAAACGTTTCAAAAAAGAAAAGACAGCTCTTCTGTTGATATGTATTATTGCCATGGCGCTTTCAATTATCATTGCCAATCCGGAAGTGGTTATTATGCTTGCTCCTCTGGCAATTGAACTTTGCGATAAGATGAAGGGAAATCTTGTGACATATCTTATCGCAGTTGCTGTTTCATCTAATGTCGTTACAACAGTTACTATGATTGCGGATCCTCCCTCGCTGATCCTTGCTGATTATGTTGGTATGGAGTTTTTTGATTTCTATTGGTTCCAGAACAAAATCAGTCTTGGATCGATCTCCATTTTCTGTATAGTCGTTGCTGCTCTTGTGCTCGCTTTCCAGTTTAGAAAAATGAATACTGTTGCGGAAACCGATGTCAAGAACGTTAAAGTTGCAATGTTTCCTACAGTATTGTTCTTTATCTCAGTTCTGTTATTGGCATTCATTCCCTGGGATGAAATCGGAGCATGGGGACACCGCGGGTTCCTTGGTTTGGCAACAGGCCTTATCTCAATACTCTGGGGTATTATAAAAAACGGAAAAAGTTCTGTTCTGGGATGGTTCAAGGAGTTTTCCTGGAGCACTATCCTTTTCCTGATCGGTATCTTTACTCTGGTTTACTCAGTTAATTCAGTCGGATTACTTGAGGATTTTGCAAATCTGATAGCAAGTACAGGTATTACCAGTCCATCTATATATCTTGCAATCCTCATCTGGGTCTCAGTGTTGCTCTCCGGCTTTATTGATAATGTTCCATATACTGTTATCATGCTTCCTGTCTGCCAGTTTCTTGCAACATCGCTTGGTGTTAACCCCATCCCGTTCTATTTCGGGGTTTTGGTTGGAACCGGTATGGGTGGCAATCTTACACCAACAGGAGCAACTGCCAACGTGGTTGCAACACAAATGCTTGCTGACAGGGGAAGGATCGTCACAGTTACGGATTATATGAGGGTTGCCTGGCCATTTACATTTGCTGCAGTTGCCACCGGTCACATTCTTCTCCAGATCATCTGGATGTAAGTTTCATTTTTTGTTATTAAAGCCAAAGACAGACATGTCTTTGGCTTTTTTTGTTTATCATTATTGTCAAATTCTTTTACATAATGACAGACATTTAAACAATTTTGTCTAAATATTTACTATCTAAATCAAAAAAACATAAAATTGATATCAGCTTTAAATAAGCTTGGATTTTATAAATAAATGGACTTTGTAGACAAAAAGTCAAATTTGAATTATCATTTTTACTATAAGTCGATACGTGCGCCTGTTTGATCAGCCAAATTGAGATTTAGGGGTAAGTCTTGACTGTCTGGCAACGCGGAACACGGAAATTTATGGAGGAAATATGTCTGAAAAAAAGACAACTTTATCCCGAAGAGAGTTTTTAAAGGATGCCGGACTTGTAGTTGGTGGTGCAACTATCGGTTCTGCAGCAATTCTCTCTGCTTGCTCCGGTAAAACAACTACTGTTACAGAAACAACAACAAAGAATTCAACTGTTACTGAAACAAAGTCTGTTACCGGTGCATCAAAATTCATCTGTCCAGTAGATAGCAAGGAGTTCTCATCTTTAGCAGATCTCCAGTCCCACTATGCTGCTGCACATGTTGACAAAGCACTTGAAAACGTAGTCACTTTGACCGTCAATGGCAACAACTACACTTTAGCTGTTGAACCTTGGTGGCCTCTTGTCTATGTTCTTCGAGATGTATTAGGCTTCTATAGCGTCAAAGTTGGTTGTGATCTTGGCAACTGTGGTACCTGTACAATCTTGGTGGATGGTACTCCTAAGTTTGCCTGTCTGATGCTCGCATGTGAGTGTCAGGGACATGAGATTGTTACAATGGAAGCTCTTTCAAATGGTGCAGTTCTTAGCCCTGTAGAACAGGCTTTCTACGATCACGATGCATACCAGTGCGGTTACTGTACTCCCGGCTTGGTAATGGCTGCTGAAGCTCTTATCAAAAAGAATCCTAAGCCTACTGCTGCTGATGTCCAGTACGCTTTCTCAGGTCATCTTTGCTTCTGTGCAAACATGACCAAACAGGTCGAATGTTTAGTTGGAGGTGTTGACTAATGCCTTACGATGCCGCGAAAGCTAAAGAATTTGATAAAAAGACTATTAAGCGAAGTGTAGTCGATAATCCTGCTGTTCACGATAAATCAGGTAAGTGGATCATGACCGGCCGAGCTGAATTTGCAGCTGATCATTTCACCGGACACAAATATTTTGGCGTTGCAAAGCTTGCAACAGTTATGCATGCCAAGATCAAATCCGTTGATTTCTCTGAGGCTTTGAAAATCCCTGGAGTTATCGATGTAGTTACTGTTGACGAAGTTCCTACCTGGAGTGACCATGTCCTTTGGTATGGTAAAGAAGTTGCCGGCGTTATTGCTGACAACTGGTATACAGCCATTCGTGCAACTGAAGCAATTAAGGTTGAATATGATGTTCTTCCCGCTATGTTTGATCCTGATGTTGCAATTGCAGAAGATGGCAAAGATGGAACTGCAAACGTAGGTCTTATTGATGGTACCAACCTTCATCAGCGAACCGCTGTTGTTCGAGGCGGTGGTGCTGCAGAAGGATTCAAGAATGTTGACTGGGATTTCACTTTTGAATATCCTTGGACAACTTCATATGCCCATAATGAACTTGAAGCCCATCAGTCAATCGGTTGGTGGATTGGTGATGAAGCATATCTTTACACCGGTACTCAGGATCCCTATTCAACCAGAACATCTGTTGCTCCGCAGTTTGGTCTTCCTGCACACAAATGTCATGTTTATTCCCGATTCAACTGCGGTGGTTTCGGCGGTAAAACTGATGACTGGGGTTCATATGCAGCATTAGCCATGTCAAAGAAGGTCGGTGGTTATCCTGTACTTTTCAAGAATACCCGATATTCCAACGTCCTTACCCGACAGCGATCATTCTCAATCAAATCAAAGATCAGACTCGGTGGTACCAAAGACGGTAAGATCACTGCATTAGACGCGGTATTCTATGCCAACGAAGGTGCTAATACCGCTGCTCCTGTAGGTGATTGTATCTTTGGTCTTCAGAAGACATGGAACATTCCTCATGCAGACATTAAATGTATTGGTGTTCTTACCAATGCACCTAAGAGATACTATTGGAGAGATGTAGCAGATCCTCCCGGTGGTTACAATACTGAATCAGCTCTTGAAAAATGTGCTTACAAACTCGGAATGAATCCTTTGGATTTCCGATTGAAGAATGTCAATCCTTGTGATGTTCAGCCTCCTGCTGCTGAAGGCGGCTGGTATGGTGCACATCCTTGGGGTTCATTTGTAATCAAAGAACTTCTCGAGGCAACAGCTGAATGGTCTGACTACAGAAAGAAGTTCCATCTTCCTGCAACCAAGAAAGTCAAGGATATCTATCCTAATGAATTTAAAGAATATGCCGATTGGTATCATGGTATCGCTTTGACAGCTCACCTTGACTCACACGGCGGTTCTTTTGCTGCTGCCCGTGGTGGTATGCTCAAGGCTAATGCTGACGGTACTTTCCAGGTCATTACAGGTTCTGCCCGTGGTACTGCTGGAGGTACTACAGTTTGCTGTACAACTGTTGCTGAGGTTCTTGGCGCACGAGATGAAGATGTTTTGCTGGGCGATTGGGCCAACACTGATACCGGTCTTAACCCTGGTGTTCAGGCATCATCTTCACATACTATTTCTATTTCCTCCGCATTTTACAATGCCGCTATGGAAATGAAATACAAGATGACTGTTATGGCCTTGAACAATGCTGCAATGAAGAAAGTCGGTGCCACCAAAGATGATCTTGAATTCGCTAACAGCACCGTTTACTTCCATAAAGGTAAGGCTGACGAAGTCGCTATTCCTTTCGCAAGCCTTGGTCTCGGCACCAACACTGCCGCATCCGCTGGTGGTGCAGATGGTACCGGTTCATCTGTACAGAACGACCTTCAGAAACTTCTCGGTCAGCGAGCCGGCGGTGCCTGGAAGTCTAAATTCAATGAAAAAGGTGAAGAATATATCAAGAAAGGCGATAAGGTTCTGGCAAATGGTCAGTCCGGTGCCTGCCTTGAACTCGCCATTGATCCTGAAACTGGTGTAACCGAATTCCTCAACTACTTCTTGGTTGTTGATACCGGTTGTACAATGTTCAAACAGGGTGCTCTCCGAGAAATCGGTGCGGCAACAGAACTTATCCACAGCCAGGGTTACTACTTCGGTGATGTTTATGATGAAGAAACTGGTGCTGATATCTCAACAATTTACACTGAAGCTCAGTTCCCGACTTACATGGATATGGATTTCTCAACTCATCATTTCGCTGATTATCAGTCAGAAGATGCCAGCGGTACATTCGGTTGCCATGGTATTGCTGAACCTTCCCTTACAAACTTCTGTACAGTTGCATTAGCAACATTCAACGCTATTGGCGTTTGGGTTGATTGCCATAAGGGCGGTTTCACCCCTGACAGAGTTCTTGAAGCTCTTGATCGAGGCATTGGCGCTGACTACAAAGCATTAATGGAGGCCTAGGAGGATACACAATGAAAGATTTTAAACACGCTGTTGCAACTAGCTTTGATGAAGCTGCTACTCTCTTGGCCGATGGCAAATCTGCAGTCATCGCAGGTGGTACTGACCTCATCTACGGCATGAAGGGTATGCATAGCCCTAACTTAGCCGATACTGTTATTGATCTCAAAAGAATTCCTGATGCTTCTTACATCAAAGAAGAAAACGGTGTTCTTAAGATTGGTGCACTCACCACTCTTACTGAAATCGCAGAAAATGAAACTGTATTAAAGAAGTACACTGTTCTTGCAGAAGCAGCAAAAGCAGTTGCCTCACCTGAACTTCGAAACATGGGAACCATCGGTGGCAATATCTGCCAGAAACCTCGATGTATCTACTATCGAAATGAACATGATGCATTCCCTTGTTTCAGAAAACACTCTGACGGCAAATGTTATGCAATCACCGGTGTCTGCCGATATCATTCAGTATTCGGCGGTCTCGGCGGCTGTTTTGCAGTTTGTCCTTCAGATACTGCACCTGCATTAGTTGCTCTTGGTGCAAAGATTGTCACAACAAAAAAGACTTGGGAAGCTGCTGATTTCTTTGGTCTCGATCAGAAGAAATTCAACGGTGAAAATATCAACTGGATTGATGCTGACGAAGTAGTCAAAGAGATTCAGGTACCTGCTCTTGCTTCTGGAGCAAAGAGCACATACAAGAAGTATGCTTTCCGAAAAGCTATTGACTTCCCGTTGGTCTCAGCAGCTGTAATCGTTAATGGCAGCAAAGCTACCGTAGCACTTGGCGGTGTATACAACACTCCTAAGCTGTTCACTGATGTCGATGCATCAGATGCAGCAGCAGCAGGTGAATTCTGCTTCGCTAAAGCTAAAGCTATGAAATCAGCTCAGGTTGATAACAATTCCAACGCTTACAAGATTCAGATCGGTAAGGTTCTCGTTAAGAGAGCAATTACTGAACTTAAGTAATTAGTCTCAGGTTTGTAAACTTTATAGCGGGGATGTAAGCACTACATCCCCGCTATTTAGTAAAATAAATTAAGACCCATAGACAAGAGGAACAGATTATGACTAATGAATTAAAAGAAAAATATGAAGCATTGCTTCAGTTCATTGAAGAAAATCCTGCTATTAGGATCAGACCGACATCAGTAATGATCGACAGTGAGATCCGACCTCTTTTCTATGAAAAATTTAATGATGTCTGCAGACAGCTGACAGTTGATTCAATTTCAAAAGAAGACTGGGATAATGTCAATGAATTGATCACAAAGTGGAAAGAAGAATCGGCTGTTGTTACCGATCAGTTAAAACTCGAAGGTATCAGGCTCGATGATAAATTAGCTGATTTTTTCAATGATCCGGTAAATATGGGTATTAAAATGACATCTTCTGCATTTATGGATGTCTTACGCGGAATCAGCGATTTCAATACGTTTGTCAGTGATAACTCCATAATAGTTAAAAGTGCCATCGAGAAACATTACAGGTCAGGTTACAAACGTTGGATTGCTCTGAAGATAATTGAGTTCGTTGATGCTGATTGCATCTATGAGTTCCCGTCACCGGAATCCAATTATTCCTCGTCTTCAATTGAAGGAATCTCTACTGCATATCGATTTGAAGAAGTACCGGTACTGAAGAATACTTCATTGCTGTATTTTGATATAGCAGAAAAATGCGGATATCTGACATCAAAAATTGTACTCCATTCAAAAAAGTTCAACCGCTTTGTAGCAATAAGGCCTGAGCATTATGAACCTGTATGGATTGCCAAGCTAAGAAGCAACGCTCAGGATTGGATCGACGTCAGGAAGATCAATTATAACTTTGGCAAAACAGATCTTTATCCTGATATGTATATCTATGTCGCTGACGATACACGCGATCTTTCAATACTATGTGACAGATATTATTTATGCCGTCCCCACATCAATATTGAAATCGAATCAGATCGCGACTGGTTAAAAACTGAAGGGCTATCCTCGGCAAAGAGACATGCAATTATTACAAGACCTAAGTGCGGTACGATTGTAGTAAGTAAAAATCCTGTTGATGAGACTATCGTTGTAGAGCAGAAACAACCACAGGAATTATCTGACAGCTTTTTCAGTAATCATAAGGATGTAGAGTATATTTATGAAAAACCAGAGGAACCGGAAGTAAAAGAAGAGAAATCCGTTGTTGAAAATAATATTGTTGTTGAAGCATCGGATTCAATTGCAGTGTTCAGTAATGAAATAGAACCTGAAGAAATGAATGAGGAAGAAGAGCAGTTCGCTGCAATAGACGAACAGTCAGATAATTCGGAAATTGCTCAGGAACAGGAAACAATAACTGAGGAAGAAGAAAAGATCTTCGAACCTGAGCTCGATATTAATGTCTTATATACAAACTGGAACACGTCTGCACTGGAAAAATTGCTTGATGAAAAGATATCTCAAATTCCCCGCTATCCGACTGAGGCCTCAATGATTGAACTTTTCTAAGCAGAAATCAGTTTTCTGAATTCCTGGATAATTCTGATCAGTGCCTCTGTATCCCGGCTGCAGTATTTAAGCATTTCTGAATAGAGATGATCATATTCTTCTCTTGTTAATTGAGCTTCACGACAGCGCTGATATGCTCTCGGAGCATCTTCTCCGCATCTTATCTCAAGATCATCATATGTGACTCCTGTCAGAGCAGGGAGAACTTTCTTTAAAGATAAGCTGCCGTTTTGTGCAGGGCTGTAATAGTAAAGATTTTTGAAAGGTTCAAAAACATCGACTATTCTTTCCAGTACATTTTCTATCCATTCGGAGTATTCCGGCATGAACTGAGAAGCTTCCTTTAATCTTGATTTCTCAAATTCATCATAATAGACCAGAACAGAACCTTTTGTGCCTATTTCGTCCCTCAGTTTTGCAAACAATCTTGGTCTGGGGTCTTTGTCGTCATTGTTGAGATATTCGAAATGTACCGGTTCTGCATTGGGATAGTCCACCCTGTGCAGAGAGTATTGGAATGGTATCTGCTGATAAGGATGGCTGTAAGGAAACATAGGAAATGCTTTCTGTACAGTTTCAAAATCCAGAAAATAAAGTGGGTATTCCAGACTGTCCAGGAATCCTTTGATATTTATGCTGTCGATATATGCGATATTTTCAATCGTGCATTTGCGTTGGATTTCCTGTTTTCTGTTAAGCTCATAATCTTCAGGAATGTCCTTGATATCATAGATTCCATCCATTATCAGCTTCATTCCTGTACCTTCATTGTCTGCAACAAGAGTAGTGACGTTCTGTTCAGGAAGATCGGCACTGCATAATTCGATCATTTCACAGTATCTTGCACCTTTGCAATATGTTCCCAGGGAAACGACGGGGCATGAAGGGGAATCCATGACAGATAGCATTGTTGGTATTTCATTGTCGAATTGTTCAGATATGGCATCAGCTTTTTCTGTGACATCTTCGATCCGGAAGAATTCATTCAGTTTGAAATCGCCATCATACAGATAACTGCTGTTTATGACGATGACAAAACACTTGGTTATCTTTAATTTTGCATGAGTAAACACATATCTTTGGAATGCAACATCGCGGATATGTTCCTCTTTGACTGAAGCTGAACTTTTTACTTCATATATATACCAGCCGCCTTCATTATCCGGAGCCAGTATGTCTGCCCTTGCATAAAGACGATCTGAAGTAATAGCCGCTTCAAAAAGCGGTATTCCAAGATTAAGACAAGTCTTTGTTGTATTGATCGATCCCCAGAAGTTTGATGGGTCGATCAGCTTTCCGGTAGGGAACAGTTTCTGTGCCAGAATACCAATATCGGTGCCCTGATCCAGTATATACTGAGCAGTCGTGGATGGCGGAGGTATCACAGATTTGTTATTAACATATGTCCAAAGCAGTTTAAGGCATCTGTGACCACTGATGTATTTTGATTTCGAAAGATAAGATGCCAACTCTATTACCTGTATATTTCTGATAATTTTTTGATTTTTTCTTTGATTGTATTTCTAAGGTGAGTTGGTTCCAGAACTTCAACGAGTTCTCCCCACTGCATTATCCAGTTGATCAGTTCGCTTGTAATGCCGACATTGAATGTCAAGATCACATCTTCGTTTTCAGATGTCGTGGTCTGTGACTTATGCCACAAAGTCTCAGTAATAAACGGAACAGCTTCCTTGTATACACGTATTTTTACAAACTCGGGCTTTTCGCGCATGATGCCCCAGGCATTGCTCAGATAACTGTCAGCATTGAACGACTCAGGAATAGTATATTCATCCTTCAGGATCGTAACGGTCTCTATTCGTTCTGATTTGAATATTCGGATGTCATTGGCCAGATGACAGAAGGCAATGATATATGTGGTTTTGTGACTTGGCTGCATGAAATAAACATCTATAGTTCTTTTTGTGACTGAATCACCACTTGTTGCACTCTTATAAGTTATTTCGGCACTCTTTCCTTTGAACCAGGCATTTGCCAGAAGCTCTGTGTTATGGACCAGGGACGGATTTCGGGGCATTTCGAGACATAATTGAAGAGTTTTATCTACCTCTTTTCTTATGGTCTCAGGAAGCGAATTGGAGAGCTGATAAAAAAGTGATGACAATTCAGGATCGTATCGGTTGTATGAATTAATAAGCAGACGGCATGCCAGAAAAATATACAGAGCCTGTGTTGTCTTAAGATTGAAAGGAGGTAGGTACTGATCCATCATGACTCCGCAGGTTCCTTCATCTTCATCGTACCAGAATGCAAAGATATTGTTCTTTTCAACGGAATCGAGCCATCGTTTGATCGTTTTTGATGAAACATCAAGTTTCTTTGCCAATTCAGAAACTTTGAGACCTTTTTCGCCGGCGGCATAAAGTGTTGCCTGAAATGCTTCGAGTTTATAGAAGGATTCCTTGATAGTTATATCTACAGCTTCGTTTTCTTTGGAACTTTTTGTTCTGGCCATGGAAGTCTCTCCTGAATTGGATAATGTTATTGTATTTTGACACAAAGACAAACTTTCATTCAACAGAAACACTCTTCGTGTTTTTGTTATAATCTAAAACTATGCTTGCACTGCAGAATTTAACCAAGTCATACGGAACCAGAACTATTTTTACCGGAGTGACTTTTACTATTGCCGATAATGACAGGATAGCTTTGCTGGGACCGAACGGAACCGGAAAAACGACTCTCCTCGATGTTATAGCCGGAGATGCCGATTTTGAATCCGGTGAGATCATCAAATCCAAAAATTCCACTATTGGTTATCTTCGTCAGGAACTCTCCGTTGGTTCAGATAAATCGCTTATCAGCGAAGTGTGTTCATCAGACGACAGAATTAACAGTATACGCAACAGGATAAATGAAGTTGCCAACGAATTAGAACTGATTACAGACACTGAAAAACATACAATGCTTCTGTCTGAACTCGGTGATCTGCAGCACAGGTACGAATCGCTCGGCGCAT
>JAEESL010000040.1 GCA_016286345.1 Dehalococcoidales bacterium
GTAGAAACTATATGCCAAATAACTCATATTGCAGCAGAAAAAAGAATTAATTCGATAATGGATTATTCAACAAGAAATGATTATATGTTTCCAGTGTTGAGAAATTTTTTTCATGTACTGGAAGAACATTCATTTATAAAAACCAACTATTCAAACATATCTATTAATGATATTGTGATTGATTCCAAGTTTGATGATTATGTTGAATACCCTTTTTGGCATTATCTCCTTTGGTTTTTAGAGGAATCAGATGATACTGATGAGATTATAAAAGCGTTATATGGAAGCGTTGCATTATATGATGATAATTCTATGGTTATTTACGTGAAAGATATGAATGCTAAATTAGTTGTTGATAATGAACTAGAACTAATATGCAGTGTATTGAAAGATTATGCTTGGACAAAGATAGATATTATTAATGTAATAACGATCAAGAAAAAACATGGAAAAAAATGAAATAGATACAAGTAAATATATCAGCTACATATTAAGGCACAGACCTGATGCCATCGGTATTACATTGGATGAACATGGTTGGGCAGATGTAACTGAATTGATAGAGGGAGTCAATAAAACGCATCCCATAGATATGGAAACTCTTGAGAAAATTGTAAGAGAAGATCCAAAACAGAGATATTCATTTAATGAAGACAAGACTTTAATCAGAGCAAATCAGGGGCATTCTGTTCCTGTAGATGTTGAACTGGAACAGGTGGCTCCTCCTGAGTTTCTGTATCACGGAACAGGTGAAAAATATGCCGGATCGATTGAGAGAATCGGACTGATTCCTAAATCAAGACTGTATGTTCACTTATCTGCAGATATTGAAACAGCATTGAATGTCGGACAACGCCACGGTAATCCGATCGTGTATAGAGTATCAAGCGGGGAAATGAATAAAGACGGACATGTTTTCTATCGATCTGTAAATGGAGTCTGGCTAATCAAAACAGTACCGGCACAGTATCTTCGTAAGCTTGATTAATACCTGAGAAACATGGAGAGAAGGGAATACAAGAATGAGTGATTCGATAAAAGAACTGACTGAAAATGCCGTTGAGTTCAGGGATGAACGCAACTGGAAACAATTCCATACACCAAAGGATCTTGCTATTTCCATATCTCTTGAAGCTTCTGAGCTTTTAGAGGTGTTCCAATGGTCAGGTTCAGATACGGAAGTAGATACTGACAAAAAGCTCAAAGGTGTCAGGGAAGAACTTGCTGACATTATTATTTACAGCCTTCTTATGGCACATGATCTTGATCTGGATGTATCAGAGATTGTGAATGATAAGATTGCCTTGAACCGCAAAAAGTATCCTGCTGATCAAGCATACGGCAGGGCAGACAAGTATACTGCATATCAGGATTAATTCATCTGTTTTTTTGCTATAATAACCGTTAGCATTTCACGGGGAAGTGTTGGAATTGGCAGACAAGCATGACTTAGGATCATGTGCCGCAAGGCATCGGGGTTCGAGCCCCCGCTTCCCCAGTCTAACATTTTTATCAATTCATACATTTTTTTAACTATAAAAAATTCTTTGTTTGACTAAAAAAAGAAACCTATGGTCTAATCGTATTACAACCATAGAAAGGGAGACAATTTAATGAAAATCAATAAATTGCTCAAATCAGTATTCCTGTCTACTCTGTCTTTGATCCTGCTTTTTTCGTTTACGGGATGTGCATCTTCAACTACTGTCACCAATACGGAAACAAAAACACAGACTGTTACCAAAACAGATACAAAGACCATCACTGTTAATGGTCCCTTGCAGATCATTGCTACCAATGAAACCTACAAGGAACTCTTCGACAAATTCACCGCTGACACTGGCATTAAATATGAAATGCTCTCCATGTCCTCCGGTGCTGTTTTAACCAAGCTTAAGGCTGAAGACAAGAATCCTACCTTCGACGTTTGGTTCGGAGGCGGTATCAATGATTTCATCAACGCCAAAGATCTTGGTTATCTTGCCAAAGTTGATTTTGATGCCATTAAAGACCTTAATCCTCTCTTCGTCGATTCCGATCATAGGTATTTCAGCAAAGGTATGACAATCGTCGGTTTTGCTGTAAATAATGAAGTCTTAAAGGACAAGGGTATCGATGCCCCCAAATCCTGGGATGATCTTATCAAAGATGATTACAAGGATGAGATCGTCTTCTCAGATCCTTCAGTTTCCGGTACCTGCTATGCAGTTCTCTATGCATTGATGCAGACCAAAGGCGAAAATTATGTAAAAGCTTTCGCCAACAATCTTCTTTTCCTCGGTCAGCGAGGTAAGGATCCTATTGAAAAGGCAGTCGCAGGCGAATGTGCCGTAGGCGTTACCTATATTGATGGTACTTTAGCCGGTATCATTGGCGATGCTGATGTCGATATCGTATATCCTACTGATGGTATTCCCTGGACCCCTGAAGGTGTTGCAGCTATTGCCAATTCAAAGAATTCTGAAGCTGCTAAAGTCTTTATTGAATGGTTCTACTCTGATGATGCCAACCTCCAGCTCCTTGCCAGGATAGACAAGAAGGGTGCCATTAAGGCTATCAAACCCGGTATGACTGGTGTAGAATTAGATTATGATCCTTCTACTTTGATGGATCTTGATCTTACAGAATATGCTTCAAAGGCAACTGATTATAAGGCATTATTCTCAAGTTATTTTAAATAGTTAAAAATTGAAACAGAGATTGTTCTTAAAAGAGAGGGCTAACCACTCAGCCCTCTCTTCTAAGTTTGAGTGGATTGCAGACCACTTTATTTTATTTGTGGTTTTGCTTTCAGTTTGTCTTTTTATCCTTTATCCTCTTATCTGCATCTTTTACCGCAGTTTCCAGTCTCAGGAAGGGTTTACATTTGCCCACTACATCTCAGTGTTCTCCGAAGATTCCAATGCTCTCGGACACAGCGTATTTGTTGGCATTTTCAGCTCTCTGTTCTGTACGATACTCTCGGTAGCCTTTTCTCTCTTTATCTCTACTCGCCGCGGCTGGCAGAAGGTCATTTTTATGGCTCTTCTTATCATCATTATGGTTTCTCCGCCGTTCGTGTCTTCCCTTGCTTATATCCAGCTTTACGGAAGAAGGGGATGGATAACCTACAAACTCTTACATCTTGACTGGATGCCGTATAACCGCTGGGGCATCATACTGATGCAGGCCATATCGTTTACACCGCTGAATACTCTCCTGCTCAATGGGTTATTGAATAAGGTTGACTTTGTCGCAATCAAGTCTGCCCGTGATTTGGGCGCCAAAGCCAGTCATATTCTGAAGGACATTATTATTCCGTCCCTCAAACCGGGCGTACTTGTATGTCTCCTTCTTACTTTTGTCAGATCTCTTGCTGACTACGGAACTCCTGCCATTATCGGTGGAAGATACCGTACTCTTGCCAGCGAAATATATATTCAGTTCATGGGTGCAGGAAATCTCGAAAAAGCTGCAGCAATGAATATGTGTTTATTTATACCCTCGATTATCTTTTTCTTTATCTACAGAGCCATGATGAAGAAGATCAACTCTTCACCATCCCAGGCACAGGAGGGAACACTTAATCTGAGGATGCATAAATGCGGTCCTATCGGATATGGAGTACTGGGTGTCAGTATCATCTATGTCATTGTGATGGTCCTGCAGTATGCAACGATATTCCTTACAGCGATTACCAGAAAAGGAAGTTTTCCGTTCAAGTTTACTACCGAATATATCCAGCAGGTTTTCAACTACAACACAGCAACACTGTATAGAAGTGTCATTTATTCGCTCATAGTGGCTGTTGTCGGGACACTGTTTGCAATGTTCTTCACTTATTATGTTGAAAGACAGAAAATCAGACTGTCATCTGTCTTTGACTGCATTGCGACGCTGCCATATATGATTCCTGGCACCTGTTTCGGTATTGGTTTCATTCTTGCTTTCAATCACTCGCCGTTGAAACTGACTGGAACAGCAATAATTCTTATTGTCTGTATGCTTTTCAAACAGTTACCTACAACAACAAAGATCTGTGCTGCGTCCATGTCTCAGATATCTAAGGCTCAGGAATACTCAGCCCGGGATCTGGGAGCCGGAAGACTCAGAGTTATATGGAATATCATTCTGCCGAATATGAAGCCTGCATTCCTGACCTGTTTTACGTACGGATTCACCAGTTCAATGACGATGGCAGGCGCCATCCTTTTCCTTGTTGCACCTAAAACTCTGCTTGCGGTCTTCAAGCTGTTTGATGCGACTTACACTGGGGAATACGGAGTTGCGGCAGTGGTCGCTTCAATCATTATAATTGTAGTACTGGCGGTCGAAGGATTGACCTACATCCTGACATCGCTCTGGGAGAAGAAACATGTACCTGGAACTGGAACATATCAGAAAAACCTTTGGGGATAAGGTCGTAATCGATGATCTTTCCTTTTCTTTGGAGAAGGGGAAACTCTTATGCATACTCGGTTCATCCGGCTGCGGTAAATCTACGACTCTTAATATCATCGGTGGTTTCCTGACTCCCGACAGCGGTAGGGTTATTCTTGATGGTGAAGATATCACGAATATCCCGCCTGAATTCAGACCTGTTACCACTGTTTTCCAGTCATATGGATTGTTTCCGCATATGACGGTCATACAGAATGTAATCTATGGTCTCAAGTTCCGTGGTTACGATAAAAAAACTGCCATTGAAAAAGGTAAGCGTTATCTTGAGATGGTAGGTTTGAAAGATTATGAAAATGCCCATATCAGTGAGATAAGCGGCGGCCAGCAGCAGCGAGTTGCACTGGCAAGGGCTCTCATTGTCGAACCCAAACTCTGTCTGCTGGATGAACCTTTCAGCAATCTTGATGCCGCACTCCGTGTAAAAATGAGACTGGAACTGAAAAGACTTCAGGAAGAACTCGGTATAACTATGGTCTTCGTGACACATGATCAGGAAGAGACTCTGATACTTGCCGACTATATGACGATCATGAATGAAGGCAAGCTGGTTCAGATGGATACACCTGAGAATGTATATAAGAATTCTTCCAATGAATTTGTTTCCGAATTTCTCGGACTGAAGGATATCATTTGGTCAGAAGATGGGAAGATAATGAAAGTTGTGAGATATGCGAATCCTTAGTATTTCAGCTCAGAAACCTTATGAAACGGGCAGTGGATTCCATCTGATCGAACTGGTCAGGGCATGGAATAAAATAGGCCATTCACAATGCGTCATAGCAGGTATTACCAAAGAAGACAATGTGGTATTACCTGATGGAGTTGATTTCAGACCTGTTTATTATGAAACTGACAGTCTGCCTTTTCCTGTCTGCGGTATGAGTGATGAGATGCCGTATCATAGCACCAGATATTCCGATATGATTCCTGAAATGGTCAGCTGTTTTAAAAATGCTTTCCTTAGTGCTGTATCTGAAGCTATTGCATCGTTCAGACCCGATCTTATCATCTGCCATCATATTTATTTGCTGACCAGTTTTATTGTTCAGGCTTTTCCGGAAATGAAAATCTGCGCAATTTGTCATGGTACTGATATCCGTCAGCTGAAGAAGAATCCACTGGAGAGGGATTTCATCATCTCATCGATTCCCGGACTTCATAAGATCATTGCTGAAAGCAACTATCTTCGATCGGAGATAGGAAGGATGTTCGATCTTGATACTGATGGTATTCCTGTGATCGGAAGCGGGTATAACGAAGAAATATTCCATCGAATGCAGACAGAAAAGCATGATGAGATCAGACTTCTATATGCCGGAAAATTATCAAATGCCAAAGGTGTTCCAAATCTGGTTCGCGCATTGAACAGACTATCATATCCTTCAGACAAAATGGTGTTGACTCTGGCCGGTGGAGCAGGGAGCGATAAGAGTATTAACGAAATCAAAGATCTCGTTCTCAAAAGCAGATACAGGATTGAATTGGCAGGGAAGATTCCCCAGATGGATCTTGCAAAACTTATGAATGAATGTGATACGTTTATCCTTCCGTCGTTCTATGAATCATCTCCGCTGGTGATTGCTGAAGCCATGGCATGCGGGGCAAAAATCGTTTGCAATGATCTGCCTGGTATAAAAAGCTTTTATGATAAGATAGTTCCGGATAATGATATTGTTTTTGTTGAACTTCCCCGAATGAAAAATACGGATGAACCGTTAGAAGAAGACATCGACAGCTATGAACAAAGGCTGGCTGATGCAATATCTGAGTCTGTTGCTAAACCTGCTTCCTTCCATGCAGGTATCGAAAACCTGACATGGAAGGGAATTGCCGGTGCTATTCTAAGTGCTTGCAGTTAATCTATTTTAGAGTACAGCTCGAAATAGGAATGTCTGTTCGGGCATTGGCTGATTTTTCAGCATACATGTAGAAGTATTTATCATCGTTTTCATCAATCACTGATGAAAGAATCGGATGGCGTCGCATCTTGAGGAATCGTTCCATGCTTCGTTTGTTGCCAACATCACCGATTACCTTCATGATCTGACCGGCTTCCATTTTATCTAGCTGTTCCTGCATCAATCTCAATGGTTCAGGACAGGTCAGTCCTTTTGCATCAACAGTTCCGACGATTTCATATTGTTCACTCATTGTCGTTACCCCTTTTCCGCTGAGTTCCAGGTATTTTGTCTACCCAGATTAAATATAGCAACTTCAATTAATATTTTAAAGCGTTGAATTGAATATATGCATTATTTATAAATATTTTTTTGTATTGACTTGCTATTTTCTTATTCATATAATGCCTTTAACAATACTAATAGAGGAGGCTCTGTATGGTCGACTTTTTCAAACAGAGTAAATGGATCATTTTAGCCGGTGCTCTTTTTGGTTGTCTTGGTGCATTAGCTGTCAACTTAGGTAACCCTTCAAATATGGGTATCTGTGTTGCCTGTTTCATGCGCGACATTGCCGGCGGTCTCAAACTTCAGAATGCAGCAGTAGTACAGTATCTGCGTCCTGAAATCATGGGCTTTGTTCTCGGTGCTTTCATTACAGCACTCGCTTTCAAAGAATGGAAGCCTCGTGGTGGCTCATCACCTATTATCCGATTCGTTATTGGCGTCTTCATCATGTTCGGTGCCCTGGTTTACCTTGGCTGCCCTGTCCGAATGATGCTTCGAATGGGTGGTGGTGATCTCTCAGCATTCATCGCACTTGCTGGTCTTGTCTGTGGTATTTTGATCGGTGTCTTTTTCGTCAAAAAAGGTTTCAGCCTCGGAAGAGCCCATGAGGTTTCCAAGGTTGCCGGTTCAATTATGCCCATTATTATGCTTGTTTTACTTGTTCTTGTAGCTTTCGCTCCTTCATTCATCGCATTCTCCCAGAGCGGACCTGGTTCACTTCATCCTTCATGGATCATCAGTTTACTGCTCGGTGCAGTTGTCGGTTTTGCAACCCAGCGAACCCGATTCTGCTCCATCGGTGGCTGGAGAGATATCTTCCTCGCAAAAGATTTCTATCTTTTCTCTGGCGTAATCGCATTCATTCTTGGTTGTCTTATCACCAATCTGATTTTAGGCAACTTCGGTGAAGGCGGCGTAGTAATCAACTCAGTTGATGTTGCTTACAAAGCAGGTATCCATGGTCAGCCTATTGCACTTCCTTACAAAGACGTTGCAGATGCTACCAACTGGTTTGGTACTGCTGCAGCACAGTATGTCTTCTCATTCCTGGGTTTCTTACTTGTCGGTCTTGGTTGTACTCAGCTCGGTGGCTGCCCTCTTCGAAACCTCATCCTTTCAGGTGAAGGTGACACTGATGCAGCTATCGCAGTCTTTGGTATGGTCATCGGCGGTGCATTTGCACACAACTTCAGCATTGCTTCATCCGGTTCAGGAATGGCTGCAATGGGTCCTATTGCGGTACTTATCGGTATTGCTGTCTGTCTCGTTCTTGGTTTTGTTTGCCGAGATAATGACTAAAAGCTATATTCAAGGTATCTAGTTTTTTAAGGGGGAATATTTAAATGGCTGATAAAAAGGTTTTTCATGGCGACGGAATCGTTCTTTTCAAGGATGTTGCGGATGCTATGAAGGGGGAAAAAACCTTAAATAAAGCCGGATTTGATAATAAACTGATCGCACCTCCACCCGAGCTTCGGTTGGGGTGCGATCTTGCTTTAGAAATCAATCTGGTTGAAAAAAATGCAATTGAACGAGAGTTCGCTAATAATAACGTTCGAGTTAAGGAAATTGCTCCTTTGAAAAAGGGAACAGCTGATGTACTCGATATCGTTAAAGTCACTGATTTTGGCGACTGGACAATGGTCAAATCAGGGAACATGAAGATATCCTACGAAAAGAAATCCGGCATTATTGTCAATATTTCAGGCGGAGGATGTCCTGACATTCCGTATTTGAATGCTATGATGGTTGATAAAACTTTGGATGAAACACCTCTGCCACGTGATATCGGTTATACCTTATGTGCCACTATGCTTCAGCGTGCGTATGATGAGGCAGTAAAACTGCATAAGGAGGGTAAATAGCTATGTCAAAGTTGCTTTTGGTGGGTTGTATTCCTGATTCTGATTTTCCGGTTACCTATGGTCAGGTCAAAAAGGTTGATGATTATTATCTTGAAGTGAACGGCCGAAAATTCGACCGAACACAGGGTACTGCCGCTATGATCAGCGCTGCCCTGGCAATTACCACTCATTTCAGAGAAGAAGCTCCCTATGTTTTGATTGCCGGTGATATTGGTGGTGGAGAAGGTACACGTGGAATTTATAAGTACCTGATCGATAACATCAATGAAATCAAGCCGGACTTTATAACAATGCATTATTGCATGCCTATTATGGCTGTGATGATAAAGGTCGTTGAAGCCTGTGAGGCATGTGAAAAGAAACCTTTCCTTATCGCTGATGCAGGCGCTATGTATGCAGCAAAAGGTGCTGGCATAGCAGAGAAATTCGATCTCTTTACTCCTGATCCTTCTGAAATCGCATTTCTCGCTGATCCTAATGCAACTCATCCTGCATATATCTCAAGGCATTTGTTTGATAACAATGCTGCAATTATCCCGGAACAGATCGCAGCTGCATACAAGTATCATTCTGCTGCAAAGACTCTTGTCGTCAAAGGCAAGACAGATTTTGTGGCACAGGATGGTAAGGTGCTGCACGTTATCGATTCACCTGATGTCCCTATGCTTGAACCTATCGGAGGTACCGGAGATACTATAACAGGTTTGGTTTCAGGGCTTGTATATGTAGGACTTGAACCGGATGTCGCCGGTGTATTTGCTTGCAGAACGAACCGAACTGCGGGAAAGATACTCAATCCTACTCCTGCTACAAAAGCCAGACAATTGGTTGATGTATTCCCTCAGGTCTGTCGTGAATATTATTGCGGGTGGAGCGGATTATGCTATCTGCCCGATGAGGAGGCTAACAAATAATGGTTGAACTTGATCTTTGCGGTTTATCCTGTCCTTTACCTGTAATCAAAACACAGAAAGCTATGAAAGATCACCCCGGTGAGGAATTAAACATTAAAGTTGATCTTGCTACGGCCCGTGATCACGTCAAACGACTTACAAGCGAGAATGGTTACGACGTAACTATCGAAGAAGTCGGAAAAGAGTATCACATCAAAGCTGTTCCTAAGGCATAAGAAAGGACACTTAAAATGAAAGAAATTGATTGCAGAAAACAGTTCTGCCCGGTTCCAGTCGTAAATACCAAGAAAGCAATTGAATCTGGCGAAGACAATGAAATTGAAGTCCTTGTCGACAATATTCCTTCAAGAGACAATGTCAAAAGATTTGCAAAGAATCTTGGCAATGATGTTGATGTTGTTGAGGAAGACGGATATTACAGAATTAAAATCAAGGTTAATCCTGATGCCGTAGCTGCAATGGCCAAAGGCGGTGCAGTACCCGGAAGCCATGAGTATTCAATTTTCATCACATCAAGCGTCGTCGGTGATGGTGATGAAAGACTCGGCCACATTCTTATGAAGGCATTCCTTAATACCGTCGGCGATTCTCAGCCTTTGCCTACAAATGTCATCTTCATGAATGATGGCGTAAAACTGGCATGTGAAGGCAGTGAAGTACTCGACAGTATTGCTGCTCTTGTTGAAAAGGGCGTTGATATCTATGTATGTGGCACTTGTTTGAACTATTACGACATTGTTGATCAGGTCAAATACGGTACCGTCAGCAATATGTTTGAAATAGTCAATCTCTTACTTGATGCTCCTAAAGTCATCAAGATCTAAACTTAGCTGATTTCAATCGATTGATCAGATATGAGTAAGCTGCAAGGACCCCCTTCTTGCAGCTTACTCTTTTTTTTATGATTCTTTTATATATCTATCGAACGTTTAAGAGCGTTGGAACATGCTTCCCAGAAGCCTTCGGAAAGGGTGGGATGAACGTATAATACATCTTCGATCTGTTCCAGCGTCATTTCATTCTGAATGGCAAGAGTCGCATCTGAAATAAGAAGCTCTGCATTTAAGCCGATTATATGGCATCCCAGTAACCGGTGAGATTCTTTAGAGGCGATCACTTTGATGAATCCGGTTTTTTCATTTTTCATGCTTGCGACAGGACTTACTGCCATCGGATACTTTCCGATTATGACCTCTTCATTGCATTCCTGTTCAGTAAGACCGCATGCGGCAAATGTTGGGTGTGAGAAGATACATCTTGGAACTGCTTTGAAATTGATTTTCTTTGAGTTTCCGCAGACTGCATTTTCTGATGCTGCGAGAGCCTGAGCTTTTCCTGTATAAGCAAGCATCATTCCGCCGGTCGCATCACCGATTGCATATATGCCTTTGACTGATGTTTCACAGTAGTCATCAACTTTGATGCCTTGATCGGAATAACTGATCCCCAGTTTATCCAATTCTTCTTTATCAAATCTTGGAGCGGCACCAACACCGGATATCACCAGAGGTGCCTCTATTTCATAATCTTTATTCTTATATACGAATTTTGCTGATGTATCGGTTATTTCCTGAATACTGCAGCCGGTATATATGTCTATTCCGCTTCTTTTCATTGCTCTCTCGAGATTCAATGCAGTCTCTTCATCTTCCCTGGGGAGAACATGAGGCATCATTTCGCAAACCGAAACATGACAGCCGCTGCTGTTGAGCATTGTCGCAAATTCAAGACCTACAGCTCCGCCGCCTATTATGACAGCCTTGTCTGATATTTCGGTTTGTGACAGCAGTTTGCGTGCATTGACGGCACGTTCCGCAAACTTTAGTTTTTTAGGTTTTGATCCTGTTGCAATAATGATTCTGTCACATTCGATTCTTTCTTCGTTGACTGTGACCAGGTTGTTATTGATGATTTGGGCAGAGCCGTAAATAATCTTTACATTCTTGCTGATAAGCAACTGTTCAAGCCCGGATCTTCTTTGGGAGATAAAGCTATCTTTTTTTTCAATAGTCTCTTTCCATGTGCCCGGTTTTATCTCATTCAGCATGAATTTTGTCGGTACGCATGCCCAGTTGAGACATGCACCGCCCAGCAGATCTTTTTCGATGAGATACGTTTCTGCACCAAGCTGGGAAGCTCTAATCGCTGCGGAATAACCTGCAGGGCCTGAACCGATAACGGCTACTTTCATTTAGTCAGTCATTTCCTTGGTGTATTGTTCAGCTGTCAAGAGTTCATCTGAGAGGTTTTCACTTAATCTGACTTTTACGATCCAGCCTTCATCGTATGGAGAATGGTTGATAGTGACAGGCTTATCGTTAAGATCGGTGTTAACTTCAATTACTTCTCCTGTTACGGGGCTGATAAGATCATTGGAAGCCTTGTTGGATTCGATTAATCCGAATACTTCGTCATATGTCAGTTTTGCACCAACTTCAGGAAGATCAAGATATACAACGTTTCCGTATGTTTTCTGATAATAGTATGTCATTCCCAGAGTTACGGTGTTATCACCGTCATCTCTTACCCATACATGATATTTACTGTACTTCAAATTGGCTGGATGCATTATTAACACCTCTGATTATTATGTATCTATATGTGAATTTTATCATAATAACAATTCTCAGAATATGGTA
>JAEESL010000104.1 GCA_016286345.1 Dehalococcoidales bacterium
GACGAGGATTTCATCAATGCCATGGAGCACGGAATGCCTCCGACCGGCGGTATGGGTATCGGCATCGACAGACTGACAATGCTTCTTACCGGAACTGACTCGATTCGGGAAGTGATTCTCTTCCCCACCCTTAAGAATACCGATGCTTCCGGAAGACCTTCAGCTGCCATTACAGAAGGCAATAAGCCCGAGCCGATCGATTTATCGAAGGTGGAGATTGAACCCCTGTTTAAGGATTCAGTTGATTTTGAGACTTTCTCCAAATCAGATTTCAGAGCTGTCAAAGTTCTGGCCTGTGAAGCTGTTCCCAAATCAAAGAAACTTCTGAAGTTCACTCTTGATGACGGAAGCGGAACTGAAAGAACGATACTCTCCGGTATTCATGAATACTATGAACCGGAAGAACTGATAGGCAAGACCTGTATCGCTATCGTCAATCTGCCGCCAAGAAAGATGATGGGCATCGATTCAGAAGGCATGTTGATAAGTGCTGTACATCATGAAGAAGGCGAAGAGAAGCTACATCTTCTGATGGTCGATCCGAATATTCCGGCAGGCGCAAAAATGTATTGATTTTATGTTTGTGATATAGAACACATACTCCGGAAGGTCACAGGAGTATAATCGACCACAATGATACTTCAAACAAGTAAGTACCATAACGCTGTTTTAAATAAATAAAGGAGATTAAATGAAGAAGTTTTTACTCGTAATACTCTCGTTGTTAATGCTGGCAATTCCCGGCTGTGGTGTTCCAAATAACGATCCCGACAACAGGCTGCAAGAACTTTCAGACTCATTCCAGAGTCTTGAATTTGTAAAAACTTACAACTCAATGGAAGGATATTCCGCTAAATCAACTGTAAAAGATAATACATTTACAGTTGAACTGAAATCAGATCAGGATTACACATTCAATTATAAACTTGATGGTAGTGTCTTATCATACGATGGCACCATGGATTTCACCGCATTGTACATTAGTGTTTATGTTGCTGTTGCAAAAGCTAAGCTTGATGGTTACGACGAATCAAAGGCATCTCAGGCTTTAAGTGATAATTCAGTTAAAGAATTGACTCTTGAAAATGATGGTTTGTACATCAATGAAACAGATTTCAAAATTGATCTTGATAAAAAAATGAATTTACCTGATTTATCCGATGTGTATATCAAAGTCGGTGATATAGAAATTGAAGAAGGATATACCTCATACGTCGGACATGTCGGTGAAATATCCTATGCCATTAACCTCGGAAGTGAATACAGCAACACATCCGTTATTATCGCAGAACCTGAAAAACTGACAGAAAGAGCATATAAATCAATTCTTTCCGTTGTCGAAGCAATTGAAGGCAAAGAAAAAGCAGATGCTTTCAAAGCAAACTGGACTGAACTCAAGGATGCAGCTTTCGGTGATTACATTATTGTATTGAATCCTGAAGTTGATGAGAACGATGATCACAGTGATTACTATGAACAGTTTTATGGCGATGGCAATAAGATTGTCGCACTGACCATCAAAACAATGATTGATGAATAAGATTCTGATTTCTAACAGTTTTTAGTACTTCATTCAAAAAGCCCATATCATTGATGTGTACCCAGTTTTCTGGACACATTGATTAAAAAACTAAGTTAACAAGGATGCCTCTCTGTACTTCACAGGGGGCATCCATTTTGTTTTAGACTGTATTCGCTTGTTATTGTAATACTCTATGTATTCCTTTACAGCTTGCTCAAAGGATTCGAATGTAGTGTATTTCTTTTCACATCCATAATACATTTCATTCTTAAGCCTTCCGAAGAACGTTTCCATTATGCTGTTATCGTAACAGTTTCCCTTCCTTGACATCGATTGAGTGACTCCATGCATTTCTAGTTGAGAACGGAAGTAAAAGTGTTGATATTGCCAGCCCTGATCGGAGTGGAAGATCAGTCCGGACACACTGGGGAACTTTGTAAATGCCTGTTCCAGCATCCTTTGTATTTGAGGCATATTTGGGGAAGTCGATAGATCATAAGCGATTATCTCATTCGTATGCATATCCAAAATTGGAGAGATATAACACTTACCCCAAGAGAAGCTGAACTGGGAAACATCGGTGGTCCATTTCTGTAATGGCGCTGTCGTACTGAAATCTCTGTTGATGATATTGTCAGCCACTTTGCCAACTTCACCTACGTAAGAGTGATATTTCTCTTTAGGTCGTTTTCCATGAAGCCCGGCTTGATGCATCAGTCTCTGAACACGTTTATGGTTTACGCTATAACCACGGTTTACGAGTTCATGGTAGATCCTTCTGACTCCATATCTGCCATTGTTCTCTTCGAAGATAACCTTAATCATAGAGGAAAGAT
>JAEESL010000007.1 GCA_016286345.1 Dehalococcoidales bacterium
TGCGACTGCCCCAACCGTATCTGTATCATCCCCTAAGTTAACTGCTTTAAGCAGGCAGTCTTTATATGAATCCGTCGTCAAAAGGCACCAAACAGCCGCCTCCAGCGTGTCTATAACATATCCCGTCGACCGGATCTTCTCTACGGGCGTATCCTTAAACTCACGAATATCAGCCAGTCTACCTACATGAGCAAGTTCAGTCAGGTTGGCAATATCCTTACCATACAGTTTTAATCCTTTATCTATCGCATCCTGAAGAATGTCCTCTACCATCCCCTTAAAAATGAACATAAAAAAAGAAAGCATATTTCATCTTTCCAATTCATATAACAGGGCAGTTTTCAGACATACCCAGGTCTTCGTCATTATTAATGACACTTTGCTTTGTGATTTGCTAATGTTGTGCCTGCCTTACTCTTTGCTGGTTTAGAAGATGACTTCGTTGCAAGAGTTTTGCCAGCTTTTCCGACTTTTCCGCCGTGATGTACTGCCATAGCATTGTACCTCCTTTGCATAATCTCCTTGCAAATGATGGCACCCTTTGGTATCATTATTTTGCTAAGAATAATGTTGAAGGGTTAACCTTTAACAAGGGAATTGTCAGGGCCTAAGCTCTGACTTTTTCTATGTTATAAACACTTCTGTTTTAACAAGCTAATTGACTCTGAATATACTTCTTTAATCCCTCCTCAGATTTGAGATCAAAATCCTGCGATATCGACTTAAAGTATTCTCTGATAGCCTCTTTTGTAATAGGTTCATTTGTATATCCACAAACATTATCACCATCATAAGCATCAGCCCAAGGCGATTCTTTATGAGTAATTCTTTCCAATGTTTTACCACTATACATTCCAAATGAGTTAAGAACCATATCTATTACTTCCTTCTCCTCATCTGTGAGCATCTGAAATCTATCTTTGAAAATCACAAATCTTTTGTCTTCAATTGGATTATACTTAAATCCTTTGAACATATCGTACACTTCTTCATACACAGGACCATGCACCCAAGCCTTACATTCCTCACTGAATAGCGGTCTGTCATAATTAACCATAAAAATCCCCTGTATATAGTAAAGAATCTTCTGTAAAGCAAGTGGAGTTATTTCTCCTGTCTTTTCAAAGATATATGAAATTGTAATAAGCATCTTCTCAGATACAGAATCCACAAGTTCCTTCAATTTCATTGCTGCACTCCATGACTTTCTGAATGCAGTATCGCCCACTTTTGCTTTATTCTCCTCGAGACAATCCATCATAAAATCAGCATCAGATAATGCCTTTCGAATAATCCTAGAGTATTCAACTGATGGATACTGTCCCTGAAGATATCTAGTAATTGTGATTTCACCAAATCCTAATGCCAATGATAACGGAGCTTTTCCTATGTTATAAACCTCCATTAATGTATAAATATCCTCAACTGATACAAGATTTTCTATATTTCTGTACTGTTCATCAATTAATTTAGCATTACTATCCATTAACCCTGGTAAGTTAACTTCCTCACCACATTCTTCACATACAGCTTTTAATACATTAAAGGTATATTCCTGTCCTTTAATGCAATGTGTACACTGTTCTCTTCTGATCTCATATCCAGTTTCTTTTCTGCATTCTATACAAAACTGTGTCCTCTCCTTTGCCATGTCATTGTCCTCCGTTTTTTCCTTATTCTATTTTCCTTATTTTTCTGTTCTTACTTAAACTTATAAGTTAGCGGATAATCCTGCTTGTGGAAAGATATTACAATTACATAAAGGTTAGTCAGCTTATTAAACTTGATATACAATGCAACTGTTTCTTCGTCACCCCCGTGTTTTGGTAATAACGATACTTCCTTGCCAAATATATAAAGAACCTCCTCTGGATGCTGCGGGTGATCATTTTGTACTGCATCAGAAAAATCATCAACCTCCAAATCCAGTAGAATTTCCTTACATCGTTTTTCTGAAAAAACATAATCTATATATAAACTTTGATTCTTTGTTCTAGGCGATATCTGATAACGGCCATCATTAACAGATTTTTTTACTTCACTTAGATAGTCTCTTACTTCATCTCTAGTAACATCCAAATAATTGTGCTCCTTTCATGATAGACTTTTTATATATTGCTATCATGATACTCCAATGATAGATTTTTGTCAATATCCTATCACATTTCAAATAGTTTTGAGTTTGGATTCATATCCATAAGAGCCCAGACAGTAGATTGCACTACCACCTGGGCTCTTATGGATATTATTGAATTGTTATTTGCAAAGTTCCTTAAATGCTTTCTTTACCGTGTCCGACATCCCATCATTAAATAAAACGAATGAACTCCTTTTGCAGTTGGTTTACAGTAAATTGTAGTCTTCATCTTCATACCTCTCCATACGGTGTTTTTTGCTTCTACCTACATATAGAGGCATATTTTCAACTACTTAACATTTTTTGAAAAAAATTATCTTTTCTTGTATTGAAGTTCTATATCATATCCCAATTCTTCCATAATTGAGATATACGTTTTGTTCAATATCTTATCCTGATGATTGATCAATCTGCTGACATATTGCGCCGATGTTCCTATGGACTCAGCAATTTTCGCCTGTGTTTTCCCCTCTTCGATGCATTTTACCTTAACATCGATCTCTATATTGTTGCGTAGCATCTATTCCCTTTCAAGTTTCCGGGATGATATCTTTGCCTTCACCTGCAGTAAAGATCATATTCCTCAGGAGTATTGATATTAAGAAGATTCTTTATTTCTTCGAAGTCCGTTATTTGAAGATATTTCACATTTAGATTCTTTAAAGACCGGGAAACGGAATAGAGACCTTTATTAAGTGCTTCTTCAAATACAGGAAGACAGTTTTTTGTATAAACAGCACACAGAGGATGATATCCGTCATCAGTCTCGGGAATAACTGCATCGTATTTACCGATGGAACTGACAAGTTTGTCAGCAAATTCTGAAGTAAAGAACGGAAGATCACACGGAACTGTAAGCACCAGATCATCTCCATTCGCCTTCAAAACCGCGTGAAGTCCTGACATCGGTCCGCAGTCAGGATAAATATCCTTCACTACAGGAAGTCCGAATTTTTTAAACTTCTCTTCATCATTTGAAGAGATAAGGACATTACCGAATCCCTTCAGTTCATCAATGGTATGCTCAATAAAGCTTTTTCCGTTTACTGAAAGAAAAGCTTTATCCTTCCCCATTCTTCTGTTTTTTCCGCCTGCAAGGATCGCTGCTGATATCATCTCAATTCTTTTTTCTGTAGTATTTTTCGATACGGCACGGAATATCCTTTATGATCGGGAAACCCGATATATAGTCCCGGTATCTGAGACTGCACAGATCGTTCACATTGCCTCTTGCCCAGTAACCTGACATGAACCTGCTTCCTCCGCCGTAAGGTATATGTATCGAACCCGGAGTTATTTCAGTTATCCTGGCATAGAATACTTTGCTTCCGAACGGTGAAACGACCCTTATCCTTTCTCCGTCTTTTATTCCGTATGCTGATGCATCCTCAGTGCTTATATCCGCCATGGGTCTGACTGCTTCCTTTGCAGCCATTTCGGGTATGTTCTGTCCGAAGGAACCGATCCTGACCATTGTCCTGGCTCCGCTCGTCATTGTAAGAGGATATTCCTTATTCAGATCCTTATCTTTAATGGTCTCACGCATGTCACGGTAATCCGGAATACCTTTATAACCGTACTTTTCAAGAACAGTTGATTTAATTTCGATCTTTCCCGAAGGAGTCGGAAAGCCGGGTTTTCCGTCTTTTCTGACAAGACCTTTTTTATACTTTTCATATACTACAGGCGCTTTCTCCCTACGGACCGTCAGATCATCTGATTTTCTCAGTTTCCTGTACAGTGCATCATCCTCAAGATACCACCTCTGGAGTTTTTCATTTGTATCGGGAAGCCTGTCCCCGAATCCCATGCGCTCGGCAAGTTTCTGAAGGACAAAAATATCATTCATGGTCCCGCCTACCGGTTCAATTAACGGATCTCTCAGCTGAACCATACCTCCGAGATCGAGGACCGAAGCCGTTTCATATCTCGTCGAAACGGGAAGGATAACATCGGCATAACAGGCATCTTCCGTCATATATCTGTCCAGGACTACCATGAAATCAAGCTTTTTATATGTTTTTGCCCATGTACGGCTCTCGGGAAATGTAACCATGGGCGAACCGCCGACCATCAGCAATCCCCTCACCGGATACGGATCATTCTTCAGTACAGCATCAGGAAGATCAGACATCAGCCCTGTTTTGGTATAGGCAGTGAAAACAGGATATTTATCTGCACCGAGCGGAAGGTTGTCCTTATCCGGAACATAGAGTTTATGCTCTGACAGTCCGGTCTTACTGATATACATTCCGCCTTCAACATCAAGTTTTCCGGTTAATGCCCAGAGAAGATATATCATTCTGGTTGCCTGTACGGCAGCAGGCTGATATTCCACTCCAGTGAATGTTATGAATGACGCTTTTGTCGTTGAACAGAAGAGATCTGTCAGTTCTCTCAGCATTTTCTCACTGATACCGCAGTATTTCAGAAGTTTGGAGAGTTTCTGTTTTTTCAGGTACTGTCTGAATTCATCAAAACCGAGTGTGAAATCCTCTGCAATCGATTTATCATAACGTTCTTCTTCGATTATGATCTTGAGCATGGCAAGAGTCAGTGCTCCGTCACTTCCGGGCATGAGAGGGATCCAGATGTCCGCCTTTGAATTCATGGCTTCTCTTCGCGGATCGATGAGAACCAGCTTTCCTCCGCGCTTCTGCATTTCGCGTATCCTTGAATACATTCGTGCCGGTCCGTCATCCGTATATGAATTCTTGCCCCATGAAAAAACAATTTCGCTGTGTTCGATATCAGGAACAGTTGCATCCATTCCCATGCCGATCGTCAGCATCGGAGCAATAATCCTGGAAGCATTAAAGCATATCGATCCTCTGTCAAGATCATTCGGAGAACCGAGATTTGCAAAGAAACTGTCACCGGCTTTATCAATGGTGGCTTCAAGTACTCCCTGTCCGAAGTATGAGGCAAGGGCCCTGGGACCGTACTTTTCCTTAACAGCCAGGAATCCTTTTGCGGCGATATCGAGTGCTTCATCCCATGTAGCTTCCCTGAACTGTCCGCTGCCTTTTTTTCCTGTCCTTACAAGAGGTTTGAGCAGCCTGGCACGGCCGTAGATCACAGCAGGAGCGAGTTTGCCTCTGGGACAGAGGTATCCTCTTGGAGAATCAGGATCAGCAGCAACGGAGACGATTTTTCCGTCATTTATCGTTGCCTCGATCGCACACTGGCTGCGGCACATACCGCATAATCCCTTCTTAACTGCAGTGTTCTTATTCATAATCTTCTCCTCACTGATCTCTGTATGCTGTTTTTCAGCATAACAATAGCATATTTTCCCTTTATCCGAGCCACACATTCAATAAAAACAATTTAATGTGATTATAAATATTATAAATCGATTAAAACTGGTTTTGTGTATAATAGCTTCAGCAGGATACAATGAACCTGTCTGATACAAGACTGACGGAGAAAAAAAATGAATGACGAATGCCTGATCTGCGGGGAACTGCTTGAGTATCTCAATAATGACGAAGAAATGACCTGTGTCCTATGCCATAAGACAGAACCAAGCAAGACAAGATGCATAAAAGGCCATTATGTATGCAGTGAATGTCATACCCAGGGTCTGGATGTCATCTGGAATATATGTCTTACGGAAAGATCAAAGAATCCCATCGAAATAATGAATAAGATGATGCATGAATCCTTCTGCCATATGCATGGGCCTGAACACCATATCATGACAGGAGCTGCTCTGATCACAGCATATAAAAATGCAGGCGGAGATGTAGATCTCGAAAAAGCACTTACAGAGATACGCAACAGAGGCAAACAGGTACCCGGAGGCTCATGCGGTTTCTGGGGAGCATGCGGAGCCGCTTTAAGTTCAGGTATGTTTATATCAATCGTGACCGGATCAACTCCTCTTTCCAATGAGAACTTCGGCTTGTCCAATCAGATGACATCTCGTTCACTCGGAAAGATCGGAGAGATTGGCGGTCCGAGATGCTGCAAAAGAGATTCCTATACATCTATTCTTCAGGCAATCGATTTTGCCGGGGAAAAACTTGGAATCGAGATGGAATCAGAAGACATCGTCTGCGACTGGTCTTCACAGAACAACCAGTGTATCGGAAAACGCTGTCCTTTCAACAAGGCAAATCACGCTTAATGACTCAGGACGGCTAGAGAACTTGATCAGTTTTCCCTGACCTTTTTACCGGTCATGTGTTCTATGCAGAGATCCAGCATTAAAACCCGGTCCGCACTGGAACCTGACATTTCCTTTTCAAGATACTCAGCAGTCGGAAAATATTTTGCTCCGAGCAGACGGAGTTTGTTTCTTCTTTCCGTGTCGTCCTCTATTACTCTGATCTTTCCGAAGGCTACGACACTGGTGAAATGGAACCACCAGTCATTTTCCTCCTGGACTCCATCAGACAACACGCAGAAAGAGACCTTATCATTTTTTCTGATCGAATCAAGCTTATGACCGGAAGCGGCGCTATGGAAATAAATATGTCCGTCTTCGTATACGAAATCCATCGGGACAGTATAGGGATATCCTTCATCACCTAGAACCGCCAGTATTCCCCGTTTTCCTTTTTCAAGAATACTTATGCATTCTTCATCGGTTACCTGCTGTTTGAAACGTCTCATTTCACGGAACATACTATTTACCTCTTTCGTATCAGAATGATCCCTTCACTGCTATAATTATAGACAATATCAGTATCAGAGGTCAGAAGCCTATGAAAAGATATCTCACGATATTATCTGTTTGTTTTTCTCTGCTGATCCTGGCATCAGTATTCATGACAGGCTGTAACAGCAAACCTGACAATGCAACGATCGAACAGGTAATAAAGGAATATGCCGCATCTTATACAGCAGATCTTCCTGATCTTGATTACACTTCTATGACGGTTCCTCACAGATGGAACAACAAAGCAGATGCAGTCATTATGTCTGCAGACGGAAATTATCAGGTGAATTTCAGCATCACCTATGACAGGAACAAAAAGAAATACACAGTATCGGAATGCTTTTACATGGGTCCCGGCATTGATCAGCCGAGGTACCCTATCGTAAGTAATTAAGGAGAGTTCAAGTATGGAAAAAACAATCACAGTGAAAGGAACCGGAAAAGCAACAGCAAAACCTGATCTGGTCGTTCTTTCAATGAATCTGGAATCACGGGACAGGGAATACAAAAAGGCCATGGATATGGCTTCGGACAATATCGGTCATCTCAACAAGACTCTTGAAAAAGCAGGCTTTGAAAAGGATTCGGTCATTACCACCGATTTCAATGTCCATACTGAATATGAGAATATCCGTGATAAAGACGGAAGCTACAAAAACATCTTCAAGGGCTATGTTGTAATGCACAGTCTCAAGACCGAATTCGACTTCGATTCCGAACTTCTCACCAGGGCTCTTTCTGCCATCGGAACATGTCTTGCACATCCCCAGCTCTCTATCGCATTCACGATAAAGGATCCGACAGAAATCAATGAAGAGCTGCTCAGATCGGCATCGGAAAACGCAAAACGCAGAGCCGAGGTACTCAGCGAAGCTTCCGGAGTGAAACTCGGAGAGCTTGTTGCGATCGATTACAACATGGGAAAACCGAATGTCTACTCAAACACCCGTTATAATGTTGCCGATGAAGCACTGGGGGCTCCCATGCTGATGGCAAAATCCATTTCCATCCAGCCGGATGATATCAAACTTACCGACACCGTCACCTTTGTCTGGAAGATCGAATGAACAGAATCATTACAATAGCAAGGGAATTCGGAAGCGGAGGGCGTGAACTCGGCGTACTCCTGGCTGAAAAGCTGGGTTATGCCTACTATGACAAAGAGATCATTTCCGAGATCGCAAAGAGGACCGAACTCTCCGAGGAATATGTTTCCGCCATTGTTGAAAACCGCACCCATAAAATGTTCCCTATCACGATCGGACGAAGTATTGCCATGATAAGCAACAGTACCCTTCTCCAGCAGGATATTTCCATTTACAGGGAACAGAGCAGGATCATACGGGAAATGGCCGAGAAATCGGATTGTGTGATCGTAGGTAGATGTGCTGACTTTCTTCTCAAAGACCAAAATGCCTTCCGTATCTTTGTATATTCCGACATGCAGAGCAGAATAAAGCGATGCCGTGAAAAAGGCTATGAAGGGTCAGACCTTTCGGATAAAGAGATACAGAAAAAAATATCCGAGATCGATAAAAGCCGTGCGGATTATTACAAAAACTACACAGATCAGGAATGGGGCAAAAAAGAAAACTATGATCTGATGGTCAATACAACAGACTGCAGCATGGAAGAGCTGGCAGAAAAACTGAAAGCCTACATCACATCAGAATAATTCAGATATGCTTAAACATAAAAAGACCGGAACGCTGAATTCTGGTCTTTTTGGTTTTTCATTTGATCTGGAGGGTCAGATCACATCAATATTCATTTTTTAGATAATGCAGGCTCGTTCTTCAAATTTCTTCTTCTCGGAAGGAACAGGTTCCTTCTCAGGAACACCGACCGGGATGATGGTCTTGACGATGGATTCATCCTCGATTCCAAGGATCTTCTTGATCTTATCGGCATTATCACCTGCCTTGGTCATACCGTCCATCCAGACACCTGCATAACCGAGAGCTGTAATTGCCAGCCAGACATTTTCAGTTGCGGCTCCATAATCTTCAACGTTGAAGGACATACCGTAGACCAGCGGACCTGAAAGTTTCTGAGTTATCACAACGATAAGAGGTGCAGTCTGAGTTGCAGGGGTTGAAATAACTTCACTTATCTTCTTCAGGACTTCGGGATCCTTGACCCCAATGAATGAAACTCCCTGGAAATTCATGCCTGACGGAGCATCGATACCTGCCTGAAGGATCTTTCTGATATCCTCATCAGGTACTTTCTGATCCTTATACGGACCTCTGTAGCTTGCTCTCTTTTTTACCACCTCGAAAAAATCCATTTATATCTCCTTTAAAATAAAATAATATGGGCATATGTTCTCGTAGCTGCCATCCTTCATTCTGAACCCGCCGGGAATAACTCCAAGCTGGATAAATCCCAGTCTTTCATACAGATGTCTGGCATGTATATTGGATTCGACCACTGCATTGAACTGCAGTATTCCGAATCCTTTTTCCCTTCCGCGGACAATACAGTCCTTCACAAGCATTTCACCGATGTGCTTTCCCCGGCTTTCCCTGCTGACCGCATAGCTGGCATTGCAGATATGTCCGCATCTGCCGACATTATTCGGATGAAGGATATACAGACCGTATATTCTTCCTTCATCTTCTGCTACGGCACAGTAGGTCTGGGATCCGAAGAACTTCCTGCCTGTTTCAGCATCAAGTTCTTCTTCCTGCGGAAAGGCTGTTCCTTCTTCAACAACCTCATTCCAGATCCTGATCATTTCTGTCAGGTCTTTCTCATTATACTCTCTTATCTTCATCCTATTTTTCCTGTCAGAAACGCAAATACCTTTTCATTGAACTCTTCCGGATTGTTCCTGGCAATATAGTGATTTCCTTTTACAAACACCAATTCTGAATCCGGAATGGATGCTGAAATCAATTCCGTATGCTTTCTTTTTATCAGATCACGTGTTCCCGCCATCACAAGAGTCTTAACAGTAATCTTTGACAGCTCTGAAGGATCGATATTCGGTGAATCGACCATGAGGCCGAGCATTTCCATTTTTGCTTTTGCCTTCGGATCATTCTTTGCCCTGGCTTTATTGATCCTGTATCCGATCTCGATCGGAAGCTGGGTGGTAAGCTTAACTCCTGATGTGTTGAGATTTGCTCCGTCAACGATCAGTCTGATCAGCATATCGGAATGTCTGATGGCAAACAGAAGAGCAATATTGCCTCCGTCTGAAAAACCAAGCAGATTGGCTTTGCTGATACCGCGATGCTTCATGAATTCATAGAGGTCATCTGCAAATTGTGAAATGGTAAACGGCTCTTCTCCTCTGGGAGTCCTCCCATGTCCGCGGGTATCTATGGCATAAACATGAAAGTATTTTGAAAACAGATCGATCTGTCCGGCAAAGTAATCACTGTTCTCATCGTTGCCGTGCAGCAGGATGAGTTTTTCTCCATGCCCTTTCTCAATACAGTAATGCTTTATATCCATGCATATATCATAGCTTTTTTACCATCAAAGAAAAGATTTTTTTTGAGATCCGGTCATTTTTGAAAAATTTGTCCACATGTGTGCAGTATTATGAAATTGTCATTTTGGAACTCCTTCTTGAATACGGGAACAGCTGAAGTCGCATAAGCTGTTCCCGAACTTCTTTTTCAGGACTTTTTTATCCGGATTGCTGTAAAATACCTTGCAGTGATAATCTTTTAACTTGGTAACACTTATTATCCTGAAAGAGGGTTATTGAATATGATCGCTTTGCTGATGAATCTATTTCTTGTCATGTCAGGTGTTCTTCTGCTCATTTATGACAGGAAATATAAGACTACGACCGGAAAAGTGATCAGCAGCGGAAAAGGCGGAGAAACAAAATACCAGTCAGTCGTTGAATACGATGCCGATGGAAAAACTCTGCACTGCAAGATCGATCATTCAAAGGAAGCACTCACCAGGGAAGGAGCAGCCGTAAAGCTCAAATATGATCCCGAAGATCCTGTTTCGGCGACCAATGAAATGATCGATGTCACAGCTCTTCTGCTTATCGGTATCTGTTCTTTCAATATAGTTCTGGTTATCATCAGCTTTATCGCTTCTTGATTTTCCTCGGAATTGCTGTTAATAATCATGCAGATGATCTGCGTGTTAAAAATAAAAGATTCATGCTCAGGAGATATTCTATGAACAGCAGCCAGGCATTATCCAAACTCATGGAAGGAAACAACAGATATGTTGAAACCGGAAGGAACGATTCTGTATTCGGAAAGGAATACCTGAAGGACCTTGCGGAAAACGGACAGCATCCCTTTGCCTGTGTTATCTGCTGTGCCGATTCAAGAGTGGTTCCCGAGAATATTTTCTCCGTCAATATCGGCGAGATATTCACGATAAGAAACGCCGGAAATGTCATAGACAATGCCGAGGTCGGATCTGCGGAATATGCCGCACTTCATCTTCATGTTCCTCTGATCCTGGTACTGGGACATACAAAATGCGGAGCGGTACAGGCAGCACTGTCCGGAAATGATGAAGGAAATATCGGATATATTGCATCACGCATAAAGAAAGAGCTCGGAGGCGAGACCGATCCCCGAATCTGTTCAGCAAGAAATGCAGTGCACGGAGCAAATACCCTGAAGGAAAGCCCCATCCTTTCAAAACTCATCAGCGAAGAAAAGCTAAGAATAGCCGTAGCACTCTATGATGTAGATACCGGAAAGGTCAGTTTCTAGTTAAAACATATCTTTCCGTAGCAATTGCCATGGCTGATTAATTCCCCATACCCACCCTGGGATCGTAAGTACATGGTAGTAAATATTCAATATAAAGATGCATTTGTAAGGATGCTGGGCAAAAGTGTAAAAAAGGATTCGAACCTTGATGACGCCCCTGTCAACACCATACAATGGGCACATACTCTGCCCTGGAGTTGTACTCTCCCGACCCGTTAACCTTAAAAGCTATTGTTCTATAAGATCAGTCGTCCAGTTGAGTCCCTGAATCCTGGTCTCAAGCTCTCTCAATTTCTTTGCTTCTTCATCAATGCGCTTCTGAAGAGCTCTTACGTTCATGGTGCTCTTGATTACGATCTCTGACCCTCTGGATCTGTACACTTTCTCGCTGGATTTAGTGACAAAAGAGCGGAGGATATCAATGTGAAGTATCATTGCATCACGTTTTGAGATAAGAGCAGTAATGGTTTCACTGCCGTCTTTAACGGCTGCGTTCGTCAGATTGATTGCTGTGACCAGTTCTGTCAGTCTGTCTGTCATTCTGTCCAGCTGTGCAAGGAGTTCTTCAGGATCCTCGGAAGGATTCTCACCTTCCTGGACCAGAGCGTTGTTGGAAAGTCTTTCTCTGATCTGTGCGATTCGTTTCTGAAGATCGCTTCTTTCTGATAATGCTTCTGCAATTTTCATATCTTTCTCCTATAAAACATGCAGCCGGCAAAGGATGAAGATCAATCACCGGCCATGATATCAATCTGTATCGAAAACGGTTTTTACTGTTTGTCGTTGACCTTCTTAATAAAAGCAATAAATTCATCGGACGGAACAGGAGTTGAGAAATAAAATCCCTGAAGATAGTCACAATTCATTTCTTCAAGCATTGCCATCTGCTCAGGTGTCTCAACACCCTCAGTCACAACTTTGATGCCGAGTTCATGCGCCATTCTGATGGTGTTATCAAGGATCACATATGCATTTCTGACTTCTCTGGATTTCCACATGATCGATCTGTCTATCTTTACTAAATCGAATGGTATATCAAAGAAATAAGACAGATTCGAATAGCCTGTACCGTAATCATCCATGGAAAAACCGCATCCTGCTTTCTTGATGCTATTTATTGATTTTCTCAGAGCCTTTGAATCCATGGACATCTGTGATTCGGTGATCTCAAAATTGATGTGTGAAGTATCGATACCTGATTTTTCGATCATTTCCAGAAGGTCCTTAATAGCTGTACTGTTCATGCACTGTATCATTGACAGGTTCACTTCCATGCACTTGAATCCGTGCTGGAGAATTTCGGAATTATTCATCATGTCCAGTACATTTCTCAGGACTATCTTTCCGATCTCTATTATCCTACCCTTCTTCTCTGCAATGGGGATGAATTCATCAGGAGGAATAAACCCGAGATCGGGATCCTTCAGTCTGAGCAGGGCCTCCGCTGTGGAAACCGCCTTTGCCTCTGTATCCCAGATGGGCTGGTAATATACCTCAAAACCATTGTCCAAGATAGCTTTGTATATGGCATCTTCAACTGCACTCTGACGGTTGAATCTTTCGATAAGAGTGGTTATCTTACCTTTATTCTGATATCCGTTGTCATTAGAACTTTCAGAGTAATTTTCTCTGACATTGTCTATGACAAGGAGAAGATGTTCAAGATTATTGATCTCTTCAGGGACTTTGATCGTTGAAATGACTGTGTCAAGCTTGCAGCTTACGGTTTTCTCGACCCATTCATTACTGAATCTTTCTTCAGCCTGACGAATTGCGTCTTCAATATTATCCATGTGAGTACTTAGAAGGACAAAGTATCCTTTGTCCAGATAATAAACGGTTATTTCTTTTCTGATGTTTCTGAGAAATTCACCAACCAAGGCCATGATGCCTGTCATACGGTCGATCCCCAATTTCAGATTGGCATTCTCATAATTGGTGATATCGACAGTTGCCATCGAGTATGACGATCTGTTGATAAAATAGTTTCTGTTGTCTTCGATAAATGCCCTCTTGTTGTAGCAGCCAGTAGTAAAATCGGATATTTCTTCCCAGTTATCCATAACGAGAAGTATTCCCATCATAACGATGGTTTCTATAAAACATGAAATAAGGATATCTGGAATAAAAGCCTGGACAGCTTCTGCAACTATTGAAGAGAAAATAAAGAAGAACCCCATCAGCTTCTTTGAATATGTAAGACCTCGTCCGTATTTGAACAGATACACAGTTGAAAGAACGAGATACAAAAGATCAACTGCATACAGGACATAGAATGCCGGACCATGCGTGTACATTCCGGCGGAATCGTAATAAAAGACCCAGTTGAAAAAAGGATTGAGGAGAAAACAAAGAAGAACAATCACGACCGGAATAGTCAGGGAAAAAACTTTTATACGTGATGCCCTTGTTGTAAATGTTTTATCCACACCTGTCTGGAAAAGAATATAAACGAAGAAAATGAAAGGCATTAAGTTCTGGCAGATAAGATAACCGTAATTGGAAAAGTCTCTCAGCCCTTTTGAATACTGATCGGGATAAGAATTCGGAAAACAGGTCAAAATATCGAAGAAACATGTCAGAGCGCTGAAAATGGCAAGAACAAAGATCGCCTTGTTTACCGGTCTTTCAAGTTTCTTCTTCCAGAGAATAAAAATGACCGCGATAACCGACATCACAAAGCCGACTATATCAAAATCGTAGTTATACAGCATTTTCCTGTTTTATTCTCCGGACAAACTCTCAGTTTTAATATGTAATGTCTAATTATACCAAAATACTGTATGTACACATATAGTTACGAGTCTTATATTCCTCAAAGAGCAGCATACACTAAAAACTGTTTGCATAGATAAAGGTCGCATGTTAGAATTTTTGTGCCTAAAAGCATGGTTTCCCCGACTTTATGTAAAGGATTAAAAGTAGTGGTTTTGCTATGAAACTGGAATCTTTCTTTAACCCTAAAAGCATCGCCGTTGTCGGCGTATCCGATAACCCCACCAAGCTGGGAGCTGTAGTTTTCAATAACATTCTCACAGCAGATTTTAAAGGCGATCTGTTTGCAGTAAACCCCAAATGCGACGGGCAGACGCTGTACGGCAAACCATGTGTGGCAAGCGTGGCCCAGCTTCCCGAACCTATCGATCTGGTAGTAATCCTGGTGCCTGCCAAAGTAACAGAATCCGTTATCGATGACTGCATCGCAAACGGCACCAAGAATATTTCCATCATCACGGCAGGCTTCGGTGAAGTCGGTGAAAAAGACCTGGAAAAACGCATTGCCCAGAAATGTCTCGACAACGGCATCAATCTTCTCGGTCCCAACTGTCTCGGACACATTGCCACTTTCAATAACGTAAACGCATCCTTCGGCGGCATTCCTACACGCGGAAATGTCGCTTTTATTTCCCAGTCAGGCGCATACTGTTCAGCCATCATGGACTGGGCTGAAGAAAAAGGCATCGGTTTCTCCCATTTCATTTCGATCGGCAACAAGGCACTTATGGGAGAGGATACGCTGCTTGATGCCCTTCAGGATGATCCCAACACAAAGGCTTTCGTTTTCTATCTCGAATCGATGAAAAACGGCAAGGCTTTCCTTAAGGTACTCAAGAAAGTATCCGATACCAAACCATGCGTGATCATGGAACCGGGCAAGAGTTCAAAGGCACAGGCTGCTTCTCTGTCCCATACCGGTTCACTAGCTCCCAATTACCGTGTACTGGAGATAGCTCTTCAGGAAGCAGGCGCAATCCAAGCTTACAATGACCGTGAATTGTTCGGTCTGCTTGAGATCCTTGAATATGCCAATCATAACGAATTTGACGGAAAGGTCGCAGTCCTTACAAATGCAGGCGGTGTCGGCGTGCTTACATCAGACCTCTGTGAGGAAGCAGGACTCGATCTTGCCAGACCAAGCGATGAAACAGTCGAAAAACTGCGTGCAGCCCTGACTCCCGAAGCATCCGTCGGCAATCCTATCGACGTGATCGGAGATGCCAAGGCTGACAGATATGAAAACGCTCTCCGTATTTTGTGTGAGAGCGGAGAATACAAGAACATCCTGGTTCTGCTCACACCCCAGCGTGTGACCGACCCTGTCGGAACAGCTGAAGCTATTGTCCGTGTCGCACCTGAATACAAAAACGTCAATATCTACTGCGTATTCGTCGGCGGAACAAAGGTTGCAGAAGGTCTTCAGATACTCAGTGCAAACCGCATTCTCAATTATGAATATCCCAACGATGTTGTCAGACTCCTGGGCCTTCTCAAGGCACAGATGCCGTACCGCGGAAAGAAACTTCCCACGGCTCAAGTCAACGAAGTTCCCGAAAATATCAAAAAAGCAGTTGCTGATGCCAAAGAAGCAGGACTTGCCTCCCTGCCCCAGCAGACAGTGAACATGATAATGGATCACTACGGCATCGATTATCCCAAGAGCGGAAACTTCACTGACAAGAATGAAGCTCTGGCATTCTGCAGGAATATCTTCCCCAAGTCAGTCGTCCTCAAATTGTCTGCACCTGATGCCCTTCACAAGACGGAAATGAAAGGTATTTACCTTAACATCTGCGATGATGCATCCTTCAATGAGGCCTGGGACGGACTCTGGGGTTCCATTGAGAAATTCCAGCTGAAAGGCGCATCTGTTCTTATCCAGGAAATGATAACCAAGGCAAGCGAAACTATCATCGGAGTAAATTCCGACAAAAACTTCGGAAGAGTGATGGTATTCGGTACCGGCGGTATCTATACTGAAGTCATGAGAGATACAGCAATGAGAATCCTCCCTGCTGATGACTTTGATGCAATGATCAAGGAAACCAAGATCGGAACTATCATCAACGGTGTCAGAGGCGAAGCACCCAAAGCTGTAGGTCCTCTTATCGAATGTCTGAAAAAGGTTCAGCAGCTCGTACTTGAAATTCCTGAAATCACATCTATCGACGGCAACCCTGTTCTTGTCACTTCAGACAGAGCAGTGGTCGTTGACTTCAAGATGCTTCTCAAATAATTGATTCTTTATCGTATCAGACCCGTCATACTGTTCATATGACGGGTTTTTTTATTTATGAAAATAAATTTTTTCCAAAACAGTTATCATATATGTAGTGGATTACTCATAAGAGAGTTTCAGGAGGACGATGAATGGAAAATACAAAACCGACCAGCCTGGAAGAGAATGAAGCCCGGGGCATCGCCGAAATCCTCAGCCGCGGAGCAGCCAATCCGTCAGAATTCGAAAGATACTTCCGGCAGATCAATGAACTGATGTGCTACTACCAGTGTGCGATCATGGAAGTCGAAACAAAATTCCGCGTTCTTGAGAAACAGCTTTCCATGCATCATGACAAAAGTCCCATCGATTCAATCCAGACCAGACTTAAATCCACAGCCAGCATCATGGAAAAGATCCAGCGCAGAAACCTGGACGTAACATCGATCGAAACAATAGAAAAGAATATCCACGACATAGCAGGAGTACGGGTGATATGCTCCTTCATTGATGACGTATATGAACTTGCAAAGTCCTTTGCAGATCAGGATGACATCACAGTCCTGGAAGTAAAAGACTATATTAAAAACCCGAAACCCAACGGTTACAGAAGTCTGCATATCATTGTCGAGGTCCCGATCTTCCTGAAGGACGAGAAACGTATGATGAAAGTCGAGGTGCAGATGCGCACCATCGCCATGGAATTCTGGTCCAACCTTGAACACAAGATGAGATATAAGAAAAGCATGTCGGAAAAGGTCAGACGTGAAACAGAGGACGAACTGTTTGCATGCGCGGAATTATCGGCCGAACTGGACAGAAGAATGCAGGAAGTTTTCTACATAATAGAAAATGACTGACAAAGATATTGAAGATGCATTTAATGACGGCAGAAAATAAGGTATAATGAGCTTTAATCTGAAAGAATAAACGGGTGGTTTTTCAGCCTGAAAACATACCTGAACGGTTTGCTGTCAGGTTCCCATCTTAAACAAGGAGAAAGACTATGCTTGATATAAAGTTTATAAGAGAAAACCCTGACAAGGTAAGGGAAGCTCTCTACTGGAGAAATGATCACAAGGCTCCCCTGGATAAGTTACTGAAGGCTGATGAAGAACACCGTGTTGTTCTCACAGAACTTGAAGATCTCCGACGACAGCGAAAGGATATCTCAAAACTGGGCAAGGATGCTGCGGAAGCAGGACGAAAACTCCGTGACCAGATCAAGGAAGTCGAGGAAAAGGAATCTGCATTAAGCGAGCAGATCCGTACCATGATTCTTCAGTTCCCCAACATTCCCCAGGATACTGTTCCCAAGGGACTTTCAGAAGACGATTTTGTAATTGAAAGATACAGCGGAGAAGTTAAGGAGCTCGGTTTTGAAGCTCTGCCCCACTGGGATCTTGCCGAAAAACTCGGAATCATTGATTTTGAACGGGGCGTCAAGCTTTCCGGTACCCGTTTCTATATACTTAAGGGCCTCGGTGCCAGACTTCAGCGAGCCGTTATCTGGCTGATGCTTGACAGACACACCAACAGACACGGATACACTGAGATCTATCCTCCCTACATGGTCAAGAGAGACATAATGACCGCATCCGGCAACCTGCCTAAATTTGCAGACAACCTTTACCACGATGATGAAGACGATATGTGGTTTGTTCCTACTGCAGAAGTACCTCTGACCAGTCTCCATGCAGATGAGATACTCAGTGCAGAAGATCTCCCTATCCACTATGCCGCATACACTGCCTGTTTCAGACGTGAAAAGATGTCAGCAGGCAAAGATACCAGAGGTATCAAGAGAGGCCACCAGTTTGACAAGGTGGAGCTTTACAAGCTCTGCAAGCCGGAGACTTCAAATGATGAGCTCTTCTCTATGATCAAGGATGTCACCGATATTCTTGATGACCTCGGTCTGGTATACAGACTGAAGGCTCTGTCAACAGCCGATATCAGCTTCTCATCATCAAAGACCTATGATATCGAAGTCTGGGCTCCCGGCTGCAAGGAATGGCTCGAAGTCAGTTCATGTTCAAACTGCCGTGATTTCCAGGCAAGACGAGCAAATATAAGATTCAGACCGACTCCTGACTCAAAGCCTGAATTTGTCCATACATTAAACGGATCAGGTTTGGCCCTGCCACGTGTTATGATAGCTATAATGGAGAATTATCAGACCAAGGACGGCGGCATCAGAATTCCTGAAGCTTTACAGCAGTTCATGTGCACTGATGAAATAAGACCTAAATAACGGATGGATTGTTAATGTCAAAACGAAAACGACAGCTTTTCTTCGCCAAATGGGGTGGGTTGATCATAAGCGCCGCCTTCGTTTTGATATTTTCTGCTGTCGGGGGTCTTTATTTACATGCCAACGGAGAAGTCAGCAACACTCTTGCCTGGGTCTCCAGAGGTGCCACATTCGAAACCATAGAGCCCTGGCTGCGCGATGATGTGAATCAGATAGCAAAATACAAGGTTACCGTCAGAATAGATAACCTTGACAGCGGACAGGCAGATTTTTCAATGGCCAACCCTGTCATAGTTATGGGAGGATATGAACTTCCCATTCAGAATACTGAGATCCTGACGACTGCTGAAGACGGCAGCATCAGCATCAACGGACATATTGACGGTCATAAATATGTCAGGATTCCTATGATCATTGCACCGACATACAGAATGCTTGAGGATATGTCCAAAAAAGACTCTGTCGAACTGAGATTTTCCTTCAATAATACTGTCAAGGCTAAATACAGTTTCTTCACAAAAGATATATCCGTGCCGGTCACTATCTCTACAATGCTTCAGATCAAATACGAAACCTAGTGGTTTTGGAATACCGCCGCCGGTAAGATTTGGAGTCCCGTCCTCTTAAACTCCAAATATTACCGCCTGCAGTCTGTAGATCCCCTGTTATCCAATCTCTCAATCCCTTTTTATATTTGAAAGATCAGTATTTGTTCATAATCGGAGTATGATACTAACAGATTAGCACCGGAAAACAGTTGATATAAGCCCCGAGGGGGTTATTTTTGGCTATCTGTACATTGCCAGTTCAATGCTGTCCAGATACTGGCACATTGAAAGGTTGAAACTCTTGTAATCAGCCTTGTTGAATTCAACTGAAGACATTGAAACATCTACATCGACATCTTTAACCTGATTGTACATGGTTATTGAAATCGGAACACCGATTATGGTCGATTTACCGCGGAAGGTAATATTGGCAGCCTCTTCGATCTTCATGATATCTCTCTTGTTGAATATCTCAACAAGATGATTGTCTACGAGGATCTCAAGACTTCCGTAATACTCATATACGGAACTGAGAGCATTGAGGATTCCGTTCCAACCGGCAGGATATGTTAGTTCCCAACGTGATGTAAGCCATGCACCATCCTGTTTTACTCCGATCAGAAGCATCTGTCCCTCCTCAGCATTTACCCGTATATTTAAGGTTAACACAAAAAAATATCGTTTTTGAATACCATTCAAAAAATATTTGGAATAAATTATTTTTATTACAGAAACAGACATTTAAAATGCTAGAATTGAACTGTATGACAGAGAAAAAGAAAGACAACTGGTTTTTATTCGGAGATATCCACTGCAAGGCCGGACCTCTGAAAAAGTTTTATGAGGAAAACAAAGAGCGTTTATCTCTGGATGAATGCAGTAATAAGATTATCCTTCTCGGAGACGTCGGATTAAACTTCCATACCAGACGTCCGGGAGATGATGAATTCAGAGCTGAACTGTCATCTCTGCCCTTCACTTATATCTGTCTGCGCGGAAATCATGAAGCACGTATTTCCTTTGCAAGGGCAGATCATCCCGATGAATGGACTGACATGGAAAAATACGGCGGAACCATAACAGTCGAGAAAAAATATCCTCATATTGAATACCTTTCAGACGGACCTGCAGTTTATGAATTCAACGGATATAAGACTCTGAGCCTTCCGGGTGCTTACAGCGTGAGAAGAGGCTGCAGACATCATGATGACCCGAGCCTGGTCATACATGATGAACTGCTCAGACCGGATGAAATGGATTGCGGTCGGGAGATCATCAAAAACAATAATTCCTTTGATCTTGTCATTTCACATACATGCCCTCTTAAATATGAACCGAGAGATCTTTTCAGATATGACATTGACCAGACGAAAGTCGATAAAAGCGTTGAAGAATTCCTGGATGAAATAGAAGAAAACATCTCCTACAAAAGATGGGCGTTCGGACATTTTCATGCTGAAAGACTGTATCCTGAAAACGATGGAAGAAGACTTCTGCTGCTGTTTCAGGACAAAGTTGCAGACCTCGGTAAATTCATGAATGCAAGAGCAGATCAGTCCTTTTCAGATATAACCGCCTGACGGATTCGATCAGTAGGCTCTTCTTCTGATCTGTTTGTCGAATACCTGGCTTTCCACATATGACATCATTTTGTTGTGGACATATGCATACAGAATGGCAGTCAGCACAGGTGAAGAAACCAGGAGCACCATACCGATCATCTTTTCTCTGAGAAATATACCCGCAACAACGAAACCAACTATCAGGATCAATGACAGAGAAAGAAGCAGTATATTGGACTTTAACCACTCCTTTTTGTAAAAGGAGATCTGCTCTTTGATTTCCTTGAGCGTCATATTGTTGCTTGACTGTCCCATTTCAGTTCCCTTTATAAACTCTTCTTTTTGCTTTTTCTTGTAACAATAAGAAGTATTATGAGCAGAAGCAGGAAAACTCCGAATACTCCTATCAGCAGAAGCGTAGTTGTGTCGTCCCACCAGTTATGGACAATTGTGAATGAAGTATCGGCATGACCGTCCTGATAGTAGATCCTGACGGAATGGTTCCCTGCAGTCATATTCTTCAGATCATCAGCGCTGATCTTCACTGTGGTCGAGTCAGTTCCAGTTACTGATGCGGCATTGATTTCTATACCATCGATCACTGTTTTCAGATATTTGGATACATTGCCGTTTGCAAAAATAACTATACCGTCTTCAGACCCTTTCTTCCATGATCTTACAGAATCATTTTCATTGACCGCATATCCGGGCTGCTCGAATGAAATAATGACTGTCCCTGTATAGTTATTAAGGAAATCGACCGTTGCAGTACCAAACGGTGATTCCGGATTCAATGCATATGAAATGCTGTAATCTGTGCCTTTCTGAAGAGTCCTGTTGCCGACTTTTACTGTTTCAGCAGGAATTGTCTCTGAAGATGATGGTAAACATGCACCAAAAGTTATCTCATAATCAGTCGGAGCAGCAGGCATAATAGTGAACGTTCCGTCATACTCACCCTGATAATCACCGATGGCATGAACAGCAACTCTTGCAGTACCGGCATTGATGTTGTCAGATATTTCGACCTCGTAATCCTTGCCTTCAGTAAGGATAGTGCCTGTCATATTGGCAGTGACATTCAGCCTGGGGATTATCTCAGATCCGGTATAAGAATAGCTTCCTTCTATGCGGACATTAATATAATCCTTTATTTCCGGCCTGTCCGCTATTTCAAAAGGATAGGAGCCCGTTGTTGTTATATATCCGTATGCAATGACTCTGTAGTAGATGGTATGAAGTCCTATCTCAGTGAACTTGGGCGGAGCAGCAAGAGTATAGTTATCCATTTCAGTTCCGTAACGGACCAAGGCTCCTTCAGCGGGATCATCCACAGTGATTCTTTTAGGCGTCTTGGCAGTTCCGTTATAGTAAACAGTCTCACAGTCAGGAGGCGTGATCTTCATCATTTTGCCGCCATTGGAATTACGCTGTGATACAACATTCATCCTGTACATGGCAGTCCCTGAATAATACGTATCGGTCTCACTCCCTGTGACAGTGATGATCGCAGTGCCTTCAGATACGGCAGTAACAACGACTTTTCTTCCTTCAATGGTGACCTTTGCAATGGTATCATCGGAAGACACGGCTGTGACGACAGTATCCTCACCTGCATGTGTCTTATAAGTCATTTCAACACTGTCACCTACAGGAACAGTGCTCGGAGCATATGTCAGATAAGCATTCTGAAAAGATTTATCAGCCTGAAGTTCGATGCCGGACGTTCCGGGAACAGTTTCAAAAGTGGCAGGATTATCAGCTGAAACAGCAACAGGTAATAATCCTGCAAATACGAAGATCAGAGAAGTGGAGATCGGTAGAATTAGACTCTTAATTATCTTTCCTGACATAGAACTGCTCCTGACAACACTTGATTAATGAAAATGACTATATGTTAATAATAGCCCTTTATTCATTATCAAATAAAGAACACGAATAATTATACAAAAGATTAAACTCAGTTTTGGAAATCTTTGAAAAAAAAGAAATGGCGGAGGGAGTGGGATTCGAACCCACGGATGCCTATAAGACATCTACGGTTTTCAAGACCGGCGCCATCGGCCACTCGGCCATCCCTCCGGACACAAAAGATATTATAAACTATCTATTATCATTTTGTCATATATTTATTATCAGGCATAGAAGTCATAAACATCTGTCCTTCTCTGTGATATTATTTAGTTATGCTGTTCGGTAAAAAAAATAAAAAAGAAGATACACCTAAAGTATGCATCGTCACACTCAGGTACAAGGACAATGCAATTGAGGAATATACTGTTCCCTACGGAACAAAACTGGACAGCGTCCTGGACGGACATACCACGATAGAAACACATTGCATCCGCAATATAGATATCGACAGGACCCGTCCTCCCAGATTCAATCAGCCTATCATAGACGCACATAACAACTGCAAAGTCGAAGTTTACGGTGAGGTATCTCCTCCTTCCAAATCGGAACAGGAAATACTTCTTAAGGACAAATCCAATATCAGGCTTGCATGTCAGGCAGTCGTTAAGGGCAACTGCGAAGTAAGACTTCCGCATGAGCAGCTGTGGAGACCGACCAATGAAAAACTCTTTGATATGAAAGGCAATGAACTTAAATTCAACCAGCCTGAATATACGGAATCATTTGCCAGGACCAAACAGGTAAACAGCACCGGAGATCTCTGCATTGCATATGAAATAGGTATGTGCACACTGAGGGCCGCGTTGTTTGATACTGAAACAGGAACCAAGCTGGGGGCACTTTCCTGTCTGAATCCCCAGTACGAGTTTGCCCATACCATTGAAGACCGCATGGAATACATCAGACAAGGCGGAGCGGCAAAACTCTGGGATGTACTTGTAATAGGGCTTAACAAACTGACCGCTGATCTGATCGAAATGCATAATATCAGCCCGGATAAGATAGTCCGTGCCTCGATTGTCGGAGATACTCAGCTTATGGAGCATTATCTCGGACCAAACAAAAGTGTTCTCAAGGAAATTCCGCGTGCTGCGCCGGAGACAAGCCACTTCCCTGCCAAATTCCTTGGTCTGGAGATCGGTGAGAATACAGAATTATTCGTGATTCCCGCTATTGATAATGTCTCATCAAGCAGCGTGATAGCAGGACTGGGAACAATTCTCCATAAGGGAGATTACGTACATAATCCACTGCTTCTTATCACTCTTGAAAGCACATCTTCGGTCTGCCTCGTATACAATGGTGTCGCATCCGTTATGAATGTTGATACCGGCTGCATCTTCGGAGGAAGCGCTCTTGAATGCGGAGCTCCGTATATCGAAGGCGCAGTGGACCACGTGGGTTTCAACAACGGATATCCTTCCATGACGACTCTCTTTGACAAACCTTCTGTCGGCATTGCCGGTACTGCTCTTGTGGATATAGTTGCAGGTCTCATTGATAATAAACTCATCAAACGCAACGGTGAACTGGAAAATGGTTATTCATTCTATCAGCTTCCCGAAGAACTTTATATTACAGTCGATGAAATACAGCAGCTGAGAAAAGCCAAGATGCTGATCAGAACTGCAGTCGATACACTATGCTACAGTCACGGAATCGAATTGAATCAGATCGATGAGGTACATGTATGCGGCGGGTTCGGAACGACATATAATCTCGACAGTCTCATAACAGTAGGTCTCCTGCCAAAGTTCCTTGAAATGCATTCATCTGCAATCGGTGATCTTGCCCTTAAAGGCGCAGGGTATTCCGTTCTCAATTCCACAAATATGCTCAGAATAATGAATGCATACAGAACCGTGAGAACGATCGACACCACTAAGAATCCAAGGTATTCTATGATTTTGACAAGATATCAGAACTTCACAGTATAAGAGGCACATATGAAAAAGATCATTTCAGTATTATTGGCATCATTATTTATCATCTCATGTTTGACTGGATGTCAGAATAATAATAACAACAATCTCCCAAATCCTATATCAGATTCATCCTATGATGAAATAAAATCAGACTACGGGATCAATCTGTCGATACCTGATGATGCGTCAGATGCATATTATTCAATAATCAGCAGAGACTCTAAGACATTGCTGATATGTCAGGTCGGATTCAAATACGACAAAGGAAAATACAATTACAGAGGATCAAAAGTCGTAGACAATGATAATCAGCTGTCAGGTGTTTACTATGATTTCCCAAGAGAGGATGATTTCATCGTTTCCGGGATAAAAGCCGAGATCGAATACGGGGTCAAAAACGCTGGCATTCTTGCCAAATGGGATATCAGAGACATTCATTATTCACTCTATGCCGAAAATCTTGACGAATCCTCTCTCAAAAACTTCAAGGTTTTATTGAGTACTCTCATAGAATCAAACGCATAGTATGAAATCCAAGTTTTATGCAGTTAAAAACGGCAGGCAATGCGGGCTTTTCTATACCTGGGATGATTGTCTTGCCCAGGTAAAAGGTTTCAAAGGCGCAGAATACAAAAGCTTTGCAACCAGACAGGAAGCCCTGGCTTATCTTCAGGAAACCGATACCGAACAGTCTTCAATATCCAAGTGGCTTGAAGAAGGCTGGCTTGTAGCCTTCTGTGACGGCAGTTTCGAGGAAAACATTAATCGTTTTTCCTATGGTGTTGTCATCGTCAATAAGGACGAATCAACAACAGAACTCTCAGGATGTTCAGACAATGAACAGTACATGGCACACAGGAATATCAGCGGAGAGATCCTCGGTGCCGTTCACTCCATGAAATATGCTCTTGATAACGGATATTCCAGGCTGGTAATTTTCCATGATCTTCAGGGACTCAGCAAATGGGCGGATCTTGAATGGAAAGCAGATTCCCCCATCACAAAAAAATATGCTGACGTTGTTAACAATTTCTATAAACTTCAGATAAAAATCAAATTTGAAAAAGTCACCGGGCACAGCAACAATAAATACAATGATATGGCTGACCGGCTGGCAAAGAATGCTCTTCATAATAAAGAAATGGACGATCTTTCGATTCTTGAACGCCCTTCCCTGTTTAGCTTCTGATTACTGTTTCCCGCGCACCTGAATGGGATTCAGGTAGTCATCCCCTGATAAACGAGAGTCGGTTTTTTATCAGTAACTCGTGCTTGGCCGATATACTTGCCCTGCCACCGACCGCAACATCGGCCTCCGTCAAAAGGAAGAACGAATAATTGACCCCAGCGTAGCTCGAATTGATGATCCATGTAACGGAATCACCTCGTGCGATAGTGCCGGCTTCAAACGGCACTTTAGTGAAACCCGTAAAAAATCATCTGCTGATGCGGGAATGCTAATTAGAGAAACATAAAACAACGCAATAATAAGATCTGTGATCAAGGTCTTAAATACCTATATTAAGTTTCACAAAACCCTTCTAAGAATGCTTGTTTCCCTCTATCACAGACTGATGTATCTTTTATGTCTGTGAATCGTCAAATTGGATCCAAAGCTAAGCGGAGGAAGATCAAACGTTTAAGTTGGTATGGCGAAGGAATTCGCGTGTTCCTTCGTATTGGGGATTGGTGAAGATCTGGGCAGGTGCGCCCTCTTCAGCAATGATGCCGTTCTCGAGATAGAAGATCCTGTCGGCCACATCTCTGGCAAAACCCATCTCATGGGTCACTACGATCATGGTCATGCCGTCCTGGGCAAGCTTCTTCATGATCTGCAGGACTTCGCCAGTCATCTTGGGATCGAGAGCGGAAGTGGGCTCATCGAAGAGCATGAGTTTAGGATTCATAGCAAGGGAACGTGCGATGGCCACACGCTGCTGCTGGCCGCCGGACAACTGTCTGGGATAGACATCCTTCTTATCCAGGAGACCCACCATCTTCAGCAGTTCGATGGCTTTCTTCTCAGCTTCTTCTTTGGTCATCCTCTTACGGTCGACCGGTGCCATCATGATGTTCTTCTTGACGGTCAGGTGCTGGAAGAGATTGAACTGCTGGAACACCATACCCATCTCTTCTCGCATGAGATTGAGATCGGTCTTGGGGTCTTCAAGATCCACTCCGTCGACGATGATATCGCCGGACGTGGGAGTCTCCAAATGATTGACACATCGAATCAGAGTGGACTTACCTGAACCGGAAGCACCGATCAGGCATACAACTTCGCCCTCGTTCACTGTAAGGTCGATGCCTTTGAGCACCTCCACATCACCGAAAGATTTATGCAGTCTTTTGATTTGTACTATTGGCTTGCTCACGCTGCTGTTTCCTTTCGATGCGTTTGATGAAGAATGAGAGTATTGTAATGATGACTAAATACCAGACACCGACATATACATAAGAACCAAAACTCAGGAAAGTGTTTCCCACATATATCTTGGCCTGCTGGAACATCTCAGGGAGGCCGATGACCTGCGCAAGAGATGAATCTTTGATGGTAATGATGAACTGATTGGCGAGAGTCGGAATACTGATCTTTAGTGCCTGCGGGAGGATGACTTTGATCATAGCTCTGGTACGTGAAAGGCCAAGTGAACGGGCTGCTTCCATCTGCCCCGGATCGACCGCTTGAATGGCGCCGCGGAAGATCTCTGACATATAAGCACCTGCATTGAGGCTCAGCGTCGCGATTGCAGCTGTGACAATACCGACCTTGAAATCCTCATATACCATCTGACCCAACTGGGGAACGCCGTACTTGATAATGAACAGCTGAACGATGAAAGGAGTGCCTCTCATGATCCAGACATAGAATCTAGAAATAAGCTGAAGTGGTTTAATCCTGGAGATACCAAAAAGGCATGAGATCAAACCTAGGAAGAAGGCAATAACAATAGAAACAAGACTGACCCAAATGGTCATCCACAACCCTTGGAACAAAAACGGGGTTAATTCTGTTACTACTCTGCCTAATTCCATTGTCGAATACTCTTAATCAATGTGCGGGATGATGGGTATCACCCCGCACATATGGGTTCAAAACTAGACAGCCTTGATGTATTTATCAAGGATAGCCTGATAAGTGCCGTTAGCTTTGATGTTGGCAAAGCCTTTATTGAACATCTCAAGCAGTTTGGCATTCTTGCCCTTCTTGACGGCGAAGCCGTAGGAGGAACCTTTGACCAAATCGGTGATCATGTGGAAACCGTTGCCCTGGGCGATACCATAACCCATTACAGGATAGTCTTCGAAACAGGCATCAGCATCGCCGACTTTGACAGCTTCATACATATAGGCAGAATCATCGTAGACGACAACACTCTTGAAACCATACTGGTCTTTGATGGAATTAGCATAAGTAAGACCTTCGGTGCTGGCTTTAGCGGCTACTGTTTTTCCTTTGAGGTCTTCAAGTTTGGTGATGCCGGGATCCATAACTGCACAGCAAACACCACTGTCGAAGTAAGGGGTGGAGAAATCATAGATCTCTTCACGATCAGGTCGGATGGACATACCGGCGATCATACCGTCGATCTCCCCAGCCTGGACTGCAGTCAGACAAGCATCGAAACCGAGAGCCTGGAGCTCATATGCAAAACCCTGATCGCGGGCGACTGCATCTAAGATCTCGATATCGATACCGATATAATTACCACTAGCATCTTTCATTTCAAACGGAGCAAAGACGGTATCAGTACCGATGATGTACTTATCCTTCTTGCTTCCACAACCAGTAACGAGACATGAACCAATGATGGTGATTGCCAATACTAAGGCAACAACTTTAGAAAGACTCTTCATTGTATTTCCCTTCTCTTTATATTCATATTCGAAAGCGCCGTTTCAGATACATGTTGTCATTCTAACACAGAATAACCTCGTATGCACCCTTCTCAAACCTTAATAATAAATGAACCTTTGCTTTCCTAGAGGATTTCTTCTACTGGTATATGGGTGGAATTAAAAACAGTAGCCATAAAGAGTCTGAATGTTTCATCGTAAATCATTATTGTCTTTTCTTCTCTTCCATAGGTGCGTTTTTCATCAGAATCCCTGAATCAATTCGTCAGCGTAATGTGTAGTTCTCATGTTGATAATGCTTTGGTGATACATAATAATTCCCTACTGATTCCGAGCCCAGTTGACGCCCTGAATCCCTTATTTCGTCTAAAAATCAGGTGGTCTATTTGATTCCATTCTTGAAAGGCCGTCCCTGTTCAGTTTCTGATTTATCTATGCTTTTCTCAGGATCTTCTTATATGCATTTAGCGAGAGCGGCATATCACTGATCGGTTTTGAGAACACACTGACCACAGTCACTTCCTGTTCTACACCTCTGGCCTCAACGATGACCTTATCCCCTTTCTCAAGTTTGAGGTCACCGCATAGATACGTATATTCGACTTCACTGTTATCAAACAGGACATTCACAAATTTGTGATTACGTTTACCAGGCTCCTTTGCAGGAACGATTCTATGAAAGAATGTATCTGAGTGGACTGTAGCGACTTTGTCTCCATGATGGGTAAAGGTAAGAAGTTGTTCTTTAGAATCATATCTGACATTGTCAGCAATAAAGGATTTCTGGTAGTTAATGATATTGTAATCCTTAACTTTTTCAGCAGTCTCCGTAACAGCCTTTGTCAATTCACAGGTCCTCTGGTCAGGATGACAGATGATCACCATCTCCACCAATCTAAGGTTTGGCTTCTTTATCCTCTCAGCCTTTATTTCCAGATCTCCGTCTTTGGCTTCAAACGTTACTTTGCATGAATATCCATCATGGAATATCTGTTGCAGCAGAAACGGCTCATCCTCTTTGAACACAGTTGTATCATCAAGAGGATATCTTTCATACATCTTTTCCAGTTCTTTCTGGATACTGATGAATACGTTATTGTCTCCGTAATAGTCTTTTTTCATCCTTCGGCGTATGGCAAAATCCGCAACAGTATAGTAATAATATGCAATACGCATATTTCTTTCTTCGGAATCTGTATCATCTGCCAAAAGACCTTTGCGGTAATAAGTACCCAGTCTGAGAGCACAGTCTGCCAGTTTACTGCTATCATTTCCGATGCAGAATTGTTCAAATGCCTTTTCGTAAACTTTGTAAATCAATTCAGTGGCAATATAAGTATTTTTTGTTGTCCCATAGCCATTCAGATACATATCAGCAAGTTTATAGATGGATTCATGATTGCCTCCCAGAGCACCGATCGTAAAATACTTTAGTGCCGGTTCGTATTCAGGCACCATATTATTGCATCTGCCGTAGTAATAAATATATCCGAGTGTATTTGCATAATCGCATTTATTACTGTCATCAACATTGTCCATGTCCATCAGTCTGAGGAAACAGTCACGTGATTTTACCCAGTCACAATCATAGAGCGGACCTCCGCCATAATAGGAATACCCCATCTTTTCAATTGCGAATGGATAACCTTCAGCAGTTTTTTTTTCAAGAATATCCCTGGTCATCTGAAGCATATCCTCGTCGAATTTCTTCATTTCCTTTTCATGAACTTTGAAAATAAATGAATGTTCTTGTATTCCTGACCAGAGCCACGGGAATACCTTCCTTCCTGATTTGAAGTTATCTATATCATTTACAATGCGGTTGAAATCAAGATTCTGCGGATTTTCATCATCACCGTCAAAGCTGAAATAGTAATCACGCAACGATATGACTATCCAAGACAGCATCAATTCTTCTGTTTCGGGATATTTGAAATATTGTTTGTCTTCTATAGCACCTCTGAAAGAACAATCGTAATAATCATCAAGAATGTAATAAATGAGATCAAGCCAGGCATACACATCGTTATACGTCGACTGATCTTTGATTATATTATTGAAAGCAACCTGAAAATCATCCAGAGTGACCGAATATTCTTCGTCGGCTATAATTTCACCGGGATAATCATCCAGGCTTTTCAGATCATTGCTGCTTTTTTCAAATCTAATAATTGCAGAAAGATCATCTTTGGAAAGTACAATTGGTGGAATATACTCCATATCCTCAATACGGCAATAGATCTCTTCGCCGTCCGGCAGTTCAACAACTGCAAAATCACCATCAATTTTCTGAATGGTACCTGATACTTTTTCATCACTTCCGTCGGGAGAAGGAATAAAAACATAATCATATTCTTCAAATTCATGTTCCATTTGTTTATCTCCTGCAGATTAAGTCAATTGATTATTTATTTCATTATATAGTCCCAAACTGCCAAATAATCCTGATTTGAATGAATGGTATGGTTTGTGGTATATTTCTATTTTGTCGCGGGGTGTAGCGCAGTCTGGTAGCGCACCTGAATGGGGTTCAGGTGGTCGACGGTTCGAATCCGTCCACCCCGACCATTTTTTTGTCACAATTCAAATTCCTTCACTGTAAATTATCTTTTTTCGTTATTGCCGTTTTTACCCCTTGTTAAGTGCTGTTGTAAACAGTTAATATTTAACTGAAGGAGGGTAATAATATATGACAAAATACGCAGGCACACAGACAGAGAAAAATCTCCAGGCAGCTTTTGCCGGTGAATCACAGGCCCGTAATAAATATACTTATTTCGCTTCTGTAGCAAAAAAAGAAGGTTTCGAACAGATATCCGCAATTTTCCTCAGCACCGCGGCTAATGAAAAGGAACACGCAGAATTATGGTTTAAAGAACTTGACGGAATCGGCACCACAGCTGAGAATCTCAAAGCTGCAGCAGACGGTGAAAATTTTGAATGGACCGACATGTATGCTGAATTTGCCGATACTGCTGAAAAAGAAGGCTTTGCTGAATTAGCAGCTAAATTCCGTGCAGTTGCAGAAATTGAAAAACATCACGAGGAAAGATATCGAGCTCTTCTTCGAAACGTTGAAACTAATCAAGTCTTTGAAAAAAGCGAAATTAAAATTTGGGAATGCCGCAACTGCGGCCATATCATCGTAGGAACAAAAGCACCAGAGGTTTGTCCAGTCTGTGCTCATGCAAGATCGTACTTTGAGTTAAGAGCTGAAAATTATTAATCAGTTCTCCAGCCTAAGGAAAATCTAGAATTAACGGAGCTGACCTGGTGAGTCAGCTCCTTTTTTTTTATCCGGACTATTTCTTTTACAGTGCATTCATAGACTATAATTAAAGATATAGTTTTTAACGGAGATAGTCATGGATATTTATGAAGCAATTCTCGCGAGACACTCAGTCCGTCAGTATATAGACAAAAAACTTCCCACTGAAGTTATTTATGCCCTTCAGGCTGAATGCGAAGGCATCAATGAGGAAAGCGGACTGCATATACAGCTTGCCACTGATGAGGAAAAAGCATTCAAGGGTTTCCTTCCGAAATACGGCAAATTCAGCGGTGTACAGAACTACGTTGCACTGGTAGGTCCGAAAGGCCCGGATTTTGATGAGATGACCGGTTATTACGGGGAACGTATCGTACTTAAAGCCCAGATGCTCGGACTTAACACCTGCTGGGTGGCACTGACCGTCAATAAGATGAAAGTCAAATGCGAAATTGCAGAAAAGGAAAAGCTGGGATGCATCATTGCATTAGGTTATGGTGCAAACCAGGGCGTTCAGCACAAGATGCGAAAGATTGAAGATCTCTGCGAAGTTAAGATGCATATGCCCAAATGGTTTGAACAGGGAATGAATGCAGTTTTGCTCGCTCCTTCCGCTGTAAACCAGCAGCACTATAAATTCATACTCAAGGCAAACGATACTGTTGAAGCTGTATCAACAGGCGGAGCATATTCAAAAGTTGATCTCGGTATTGCAGAATACCATTTCGAGATCGGTGCCGGAAACTATCCTTTCAAATGGGCAGATAAACCTTCCGATTAATCCGCAAAGATATCATCGGTGTTATCTGTGGTATAGGCATCTTCCGAAGTAAAGATCTTATCGTCATACGTGCGCGGTTTGAATGAAATCGGCATCGGTACTGCATGTCCGAAGATAAGAGCCTGCTGCTTTGATGCCAGCTTTGCAAGAACTCCTCTCAGTGCGGATTTTCCGCTGGTACCGGCCAGTACCGCATCTATATCTTTATCATTATCCATAAGGAATGTCACTTTTGTACCCATCTGGGAAAGGATCTCTTCCTGAATTCCGGAAGGTCTCTGATCGATCACAAGAAGAGTTACATTGTACTTTCTCATTTCCCTGGCGATAATTCCAAAAATAGAATTCTGGGCAAGAGATTCATCCAGGAAGTTGTGTGCTTCCTCGATCGTTATCACAAGAGGTGTCGGTTTTGCGGTCTTATTATTGATCGCGTCTTCAGTCCTCTGCTGATACTCTTTATAAATACGTCTTGCGAGAAGATTCGAAACAAGCATATATGTAAGCAGATCATTGTATCTTCCGAATTCAATTATGACATTCTTGTTTCCAAGCAACCGGGACATTATCGAATTGACAGCATCGGTCTTGGCCTCTGTTTTATTGACATACTGCATTCTGTAAATACGGTTAAGGCCACGCATCAGGTTATCAAATGTGGCATCATGGATATGAAGTTCGGCCAGGATATCCCTGATCCCGTGTTCGGTGCCGTCATCTTTATCTGATGCAATGTCATTCTGATCTATCAGTTTTTTGAACCAGTTTCTGCCGAATCTTCGTTTGAAAGCATAGGTGGCATCTATTGCTGCATCAGTCAGATTCAATGTATTCCTGAGGATGCTGAGATCTTCCGGTTCGATATCCTCAAGATCTATTTTGATCACCCCGTCCACATTGGTTGTGGTGCTTCCGCCTTCCAGAACAAAAGTGGTAACAACATCAGGGAAGAATTGCTTTAATCCCTTGACCTGTCCTTTTTCCTCACTTGTACCGGCATGTCCGTATTCACTGTGCATATCGAATACAAGATTGACTGCCTTGCTCTTCTGGATCATTGCACCGAGCAGCATTCTGGTAAAGAATGTTTTTCCTGTACCGCTTTTACCGAAAACGCCATTGGACCGTTCAACAAATTTGGGAATATCAAGACAGAGCTTATATTCCATATCGAGAGGATTACCGATCACAAAATTCTGTTCCTCATCCTCTTTGCCGAATACGAACTGGAATTCTGCATCGCTTGACAGTGAAACCTTTGAAAAATGTGACGGAATTGTTTTGACTGATTCAGGTTCGGTGAGTTCATTCTGCTTATCGCTGATAATAAGATACGGAGTAATGCTCACCTGTCCGTATGCTCCTATACCGCTGAGAATCCTGGACGAAAACGTATCATCAGCATTGGGAGGAGTCAGAGCGATCTGGGGATCTGATACCTGAAGACTAACATCCGTGACCATTCCCATGAAGCGTTTCTGACTGCCTTCAATAGTTACATACCTTCCGACATTGATATCTTCAACAGAGAAAGATGAATCGAGCTTTGCAACAAGTCCTCCGTTAAGAGAACCGCCTACTACTATACCGATAGAATTATCCATTATTCAGCCTCCACGGGACGGATCATATCAAGAATCAGCCTCAGTTTCTGGTAATCCTTGTTAAGCAGTCTTGCCAGTTCCTGGCCTGCCCTCTCAAGGAATGCCAGCTTATTTTCCTGTGCATCGGCACACTGTCTGATAACTGCCGAAATTAGTTCTTCGGATGATACATCAGTATTATAATTAAGCAGCATGCTTAAAAACGCCAGGTCCTCAGAGAAAGCCTTAATCTCATCATTTGAGCAATTGCTCACAGAATAATGAATTCGGGCTGGTTTCGGGGATAAATGGCGGAAAATCATATTGTTTTCCTTATATCCGACAACGATTGCATTGAACTCACTTCTGAACAGTTTTTCCAGCTGGGGATTGGATTTGAAGATATCTTCATCCTCTTCCTCGTCATTGCCTCTGGCGACAGGATGCCGTCCCGGATCAATGCTTGATGTAGTGGCATAATTCACTACGGCATAAAGCTCCCGGCTGCCTTCCTTTGTCTTAACAAAACTCCCCAGTGCAGGTATTTCGTTCAGCTTCACACATTCCGCCAGGAATGAAGTGGTATTTACATCTATGATTTCACCGATTTTATCTGCATTTGCCATATTCTTCTCCGTTACAATTCTCTGCGATACTTACTCATACTTTTTGCAGACTGTTTATATTCTATTCCATGTCTGATAAGTTCATTTCTCATGAAGTCTCTGATCAATTCAGTTTCTCTGTATGTCACGACTGCTGCTTCATGTGCTTCGGTTAAACTGACGGGATATCCCCTGCCTTTTTTACTCTGATTAAGAATGATCGCATGAAGTTTATCAATGCTTTCTTCGTCTTCCGCTATCCACCTGGGGAATTCAACTCTGCCTATCTCATCCCCCACCTTAACATAGAAGAAACATATCTTATGCTCTCCGTATCTGGATAAGATAGATGATGTGGATTCGAATACTGCCGATCTCTGACCTTCCTCAAGCAGAGCATTAAATAATCGTCTGTCAGTTACACTTTTAAGCTTTGCACATGGTTTTTCTCGTTCCACCGGACAATGCTGGTTGCAGTTGACCGGATCATACGGGCACATCAGCAGACGCAGTATATTGACTACATCGCTGGAACCCGGCATCGAGATATAACTGGCAGTTATGGTTTTCTTTTCGTCATGAAGCTTTTTCAGACGATCCATGTATTTAAGATATTTTTCATCCAGCAGAGCTGTTACGACCCAGTCCTCAAGATCCTTGTTTGCAAGTGTCCACATAATAAGTGTTCCGTCAGACAAAGCAACAGTCTGATCCTGTCTGTCCGACTTTTCTGCAAGTTCGGTAAGGACTCTCATCTCCTCTACACTTCTCATGATTGCAAGAAGAGGAGAATTGATAGGTTTCTCATTTGTTCCATCCTGCAGAACCATGTTCGATGCGGAGACGTTGAGAACACATTCCGAATCGATATCGGCACCGTAATCATCACCATATGAAAGACGGATTTTACTGATATTGAGAAGATAATGAGGAACGGACTGGTTGCGGTCAACATCGATCTGCGATCCGTCAGTTGCATAGACAGTATAGTTATCCGGGCACTGGGGAGCTGAAACGATCTGATCCATTTCAGATCTGGGAACACCGACAAGAAAAGTTGATTTGGCATCCACGATTCTTTTAATGACTTTATTTATGTCTTTGGCATCATTCATGAAAAGGATGAGTGCTTTCTGAAATGCTTCATAAGCCTCGTCTTCATCCTGTTTGATCTGACCGATCGAGCTTTCAAGCTGTTTAGCAAACTCATTGAAATCTAAATTCAGTGCCATAATACGGTAATTTTAACATATGCAACAGACATTTTTCGGGCTCTGAAAACACAAAAGCAGGCTTTAAAGCCTGCTTTTTGTCACTCATTCATTTTAACTTAGAACGATCTGTAAGCCATCTTTCTGCCGACGATAATACCAAGCAGAACTATAACAACTACTCCGAGACCGCCGATCACGAACCAGAGCCACTTAGGCATCTTGCTGATGATCGTTCCGGGAACAGTAGTATTGGTTGCAGGATTGGTCGGATCAGTCTGGGTAGGAGGAGTTGTGATTCCATGCTTATCCATTGTGATTGAATATGCTGTTGACCATGCACTGTAATTGCCGTAGCTGTCAAATGATCTTACTCTCCAGTAATAGCTGCCATTATTAGTCAGTATGGGAAGATTATCAGCAGTATAGGATTGTCCCTGGAATACCACTACAGTACTGCTTGTAAATTGAACTGAAGGATTCTCAAAAACACCGGTAATGAGAACATTGGAGAATGTCATGTCCGCACCAAACTGGAATTCGTACTTGACACCTGACGGATCAGTAACAGGTGACCAGGTAAAGCTCAAAGGCTGGTATAAGACCTGCTGATCTGCAGGAGCAGTCAAGGCAGGAACCGGAGGTGCAGTATTATCAAGATAAATAAGCTCTTTGCCGGTATGAACAGGGTTACCGTTTGCATCAAGATCCGATACGATCAAAACTTTATCTCCGCCTGTCAGAGGCACTGAATTAACAGTTGCCGGCAGCTTGAATGAAACAGCGAATAAACCATGTGAATCGATCTTGAAATCAGCAAGTTTGACATCTGTTCTGAGATCAGTGGGTGATGCTTTATCAGCCAATGCATCCCTTAATATCACGGTTGCATTGGCATTGGGAGTAAAACCGCTTCCACTGAATACGACCGTATCGTTAACATTAAGTCTGTGATCATTGTCAGACTTGGTCTGAAATTCAACCTTGGCAAGGACTTCAAATGTAATATCTGCCTTGTGTCTCGGATTTTCTGTTCTCGTATCGGTAATACGCAGTTCGTATATGCCGGCAACTATCTCCGGGACAGTTATTGTTGTACCCTCGGGAATATTGCCGAATTCATCGGTCTTCATTGCGGGGAGATCTAACTGATGATCATATTTGCCATCAACTTTCTGCAGGATATATAAGACTTTATCAGGAGTAAAGCCTGAACCGCTCAATTCGATTATATCGCCTGCATATCCTTTGGTGATACTCATCGATGCCTGGAATTTGATCTGGACCTGATGAGTAAGAGTTTTTGATCCGCACTTAATGGTTACAACATATGTATTTGCTGCCATCTGCGGAACTGTGATCTCACCGCTGAATGCACCGTTTTCATCGGTATTTAAAGTACCCAGCATTGTGGGATTTGAAGGATTGTCATTAATGAAGAATGAAATTTCCTTTGATGCTTCAAAACCTACACCTGACACAGCGATCTTCTCACCGCCAAAAGCAGCAGAAGTTGCAAAAGTCAGTTTGGGTTCGACTTCAAAAGTTTTGGTCGTACTGCCGTTTCCATAGACAGCCTTAATCGTATAAGTACCGGTTGTCAGGGAAGGAACAGTATATTTATGTGTAAAAGTACCATCGGCACCAGGAGTAATATCGGCAATTTTAATTGTTCCGTCAGTACCCAGATAAAGGGACACTTTTTGGTTATTGGAAAGACCTTTGAAATTTTTGCCTTTAATCTCAAGCTCTTCACCGGGAGCCACTGTACCATCGGTGAAAGACAAACCGTTTGCAATAAGCTGATCAACAGTCTGGATTGTCAATTGACCACTAATAGATGTGAAGTAACCGTTCGTACCATTGGTAACAGTAACAGTGTATGTACCAGCTTTAGTGTTCTCAGGAATATCGATATCTGTTACCCAATTTGAAGTTGTTTTATATTCAACAGACTTAGAAATATCCTTTGTGGTTCTTCCATCAGTCCAGTCAATCCATTTAATGGTTACACTGGCAGTATTAAGAGTGTTATCGCGAAGTTTATACTGGACAGCGGCTTTGAAATCCAACGCATTACCGTTCAAACCTGAATCTGTACCGGTTACAGTAATAGAAACCTTTGAATTCTCCCCGACAAGAACCGGAGTTGGATCGAATTGAAGGCTGTACCCATTATCAGCATGGACAGGTATTGCTAAACTGATAGCGCTGGAAAAAAACAAAACTATACTAAAGGCTAAAGCCCTGATCTTATTATGTAAATTCACGAATAAAACTCCAATGAATGTAAATTTCTCTCTATTTAAGATTAAATGTAACGTGTGCGCAATTTAATGTCAAATAGAGCTAGCTTTGGAGCCGGTTATTATTCGTGGAAATGAGTTTAATCCCTGGATATCTTTCTCAATTTTCCTTATTAATCAAAGACCTGTCAGCATCGTTTAATGCCGACAGGTCACAGCGTATCCGTGTCTTCAATAAAAGCCGTAAATGTCTAATGAATGATCAGACGGTCACCGGCTGTTCTGTCAAGATGCTGATGGGTTGACAGATATTCTTCAATAATTTCACAGCAAGATGTTGCGATTGCCCTGGGTTTGCGGTTGGCTTCAATATCTTCTCTCTTGACATTGAATGTTTCATCATAAAGTCTGTAATGGAAGCCCTGAAGACCGACCGAGTAAACCTGTTCTTCTTCGATAGGTTTACCATCAAAATCAAAGGCATAATACTGGTGGGTCTTTCTGTCATATTCCACATGAAGTCCCTTGGATAACTGATAGAACTCACAATGGATTCCTTCCCAGACTTCATCTCTCATCATGTATCTAAGCATCTGCTTAAACTGTTTGCCCTTTACATAGATGCAGTAGACTTCATCATCATACGGGAATGCTTCCTTAAGACTCTGAAGCGTAACGATCGGACCAAGGGATTCTGTTCTGATACTGCCTGAACCGAGCAGGAATATATCAGTACCGAGTGATTCCTTCATTGCATCGGCCAGAAGACCGCCAAGCTCTGTTTCCATGGTTCGTGAAGGGTGAGTGAGTTTTCTGTTGAATCTTGTGATCACTCTTCCGTACTTGGCATCGGTCTGACCTTTGAATGACTCAAGCAGGGCCTCAATATCATGATCTACCGGACAATGTGAAGTATCAATAGGAATGCTTCTCCAGGTATAACTGTCAACACAGTTTTCATCCGTATTGATCATAATGTCGAATCTTCCTATCTGATCGGTTCCTGTACCGGCCTGGGCAATAAGGATATCGTTGACTACTGCAGGCTGATCAATGAAAGTATGGGAGTGACCGCCGATGATCACATCCACGCCCAAAGAGGGATCAAGCAATGCTGCAAGTTTTTTGTCTTCTTCAAAACCGATATGTGTAAGAAGCACTGTAAAGTCAATGTCAACCGAATGATAGGCATTGCAGATCTTGGCGACTTCATTGGCAGCTGCCTCAACGTTGACCATTGTACCGACGATACCCTCGCCCTTTGTCTGGGCCATAACCTCTTCGGTAAGGATACCGATGAAAAGGACTTTCATGCCGTCAAGTTCAATGATCTTGTACGGATTGAAAAGTCTGGCATGATTCGTCTTAATGTACATATTGGCGTTAATGATAGGAAATTTTGCACACTTTTCAAGGAACAGAAGATGTGTAACACCATAGTCAGTCTCATGATTTCCAAGTGTGACAACATCAGGAGAAATCATGTTCATGATTTCAATTGTTGAAACACCTTTGAATTCAGAATCTATAATAGATCCCCTGAACATATCACCTGCAATGCAGTATATAACGTTTTTCTCTTCTTCTCTGACCTGGTTGATGTAACCGGAGAGCAATGAAACACCGCCGACCAGTTTTTCCTGCTGATCTTCGGCAAGAAAATCTCCATGCATATCATTTGAATGCAGAATGACAAGTTTCTTGAGATTAGGCATAAGAATAAACCTCCTATCAGTAATAAGCGTATTTTACCATACTGATATTTTGCTTAACTACAAAAAAAGGAAGCTGTCGTCTGACAGCTTCCTTCAATGTCACGATAAAGAAACGGTGAATTAGTCGCCTTCTTCAGCCAATGCTTTTTCCTGCATTTCCTGGATTTCAGGGAAGGCAGAGAGCATGGGCTTCTCGTTTACGCCTTTGATAACACGATTCTTGTAGTTCTTTGTGACAGCAGCAACGATACCGCTGAGGCAGATAACACCGATAAGGTTCGGGATGGCCATCAAAGCGTTGAAGATATCACTGATATCGATTGCCATGCTGACATCAGCAGCACTGCCGAGAATAACTGCTACTACGAAGAGTATCTTGTAGAGCAATGTGGCTTTAGTGCCGAAGAGATATTCCCAAGCCTTGGTGCCATAGTGGCTCCAGCCAAGGATGGTTGTGAATGCAAAGAGAACAAGAGCAATAGCCAGGAAGACACCGCCGACAGTACCAAGGTGAAGAGTGAATGCTTCTGAAGCAAGACCCATCTTGGTATAACCGGATGATGCACCGGTTTCGAGATCAACAAGACCTGAAGTGAGGATGACCAGAGCGGTCATTGTACAAACAATCATGGTATCGAAGAATACTTCGAAGATACCCCACATACCCTGGACTACAGGTTCTTTAACGTTGGATGATGAGTGGACCATAACTGAGGAACCGAGACCGGCTTCGTTGGAGAAGATACCTCGTTTGAAACCCATCTTGATTGCCTGGGCGATGATGGCACCGCCGATACCGCCGGCAGCGGCTGCGGTGTTGAATGCACCCTTGAAAATAGCTGCAAAAGCAGGACCAATGTTACCGGCATTCATAATGATGATGATAAGAGCGCCGATTACATAGAAAACACTCATGAAAGGAACGATGACTTCAGCAACCTTGGAGATTCTCTTGATACCACCGATGATAACAAGGAAGACCATGATTGCAACAAAGATACCGACGATCAAAGGAAGATTGATAGTGGTTTCACCGATTACGCCGGCAATACCTTCGGAGATTGAGATGACCTGTCCCATATTACCGATACCGAAGGAAGCAACGATAGCGAAAATAGCGAATAAAACACCGAGGATAGGACCAACGGCCTTACCATATTTCATTTTTCCTACGCCGTCACGTAAGAAGTACATGGAACCGCCGGACCATTCGCCGTTTGCATTTTTACGACGGAAGAAAATACCGAGTAAGTTTTCTGAATAGTTGGTCATCTGACCGAAGAAGGCAGCGAGCCACATCCAGAAGATTGCGCCAGGACCACCAACAATGATGGCATAGGAAATACCTGTGATATTACCGGTACCGATAGTAGCTGACATAGCGGTACAAAGAGACTGCCACTGAGAAATGGCGTGTTTATCAGAAGTGTCTCTGATGTCTTTTCGAGTGAATGCAGAGAAAATTGTTCTCTGGAACCAATGCTTGATGTGTGCGATCTGGAAGACACCGGTTCGGATGGTGACCAGGATACCAGTACCAAGAATCAGGATAATGGTAGGCCAACTCCACACGAAATCATCAACTGCGGTAACAATGTTTTGTAATGTTTCCATAGAATGATTTACCCCTCCTTTAATTTTAAACTTGGGATAAAAATGAGGAATTTCCGGAAAAGAACAGAGGATAAATTGTTATTTATTAACAATAAACAAGATATCCTCCGTCCTTTTGCCTGAGAGATTACTCATTTGCCCCTTCGGCATCCAATTTAATGGACTTCTCCAGAGTGTCATCAACAGACAGTCTCGCATAAAATATGCACCTGAGAGTGTCACCCCTTCGGTCAGCTGTTACAGCTATCTCCTGCCTGTATCACTTGACTTATCTTTAGTTTAATGGAGAGATTTTACATATATCAGATAAAGCTGTCAACTTTATTCCGTTATTAATTTAATGTGATAAAGTATCAGGCATGTTTCAGGTAAAAAATAACCCTTCTGCAGAACAAAAAAAATATCCACACTATTCATAGCATGGATATCTTTTGGTAAATCAATTAAAGAGCTTCAGTAGGAGAGAACTAAATCAGCCTGTAATCCTTGAAACCGTCCTCATCAGAACTGCCGGTCCAGATATAATCTGCCGGAACCTGCAATGCTCCGTAATTATATGGAACAAGCAGATCATTCAGCTGCTCAGGATGATCCATTTCAAGTTTTAAAATCCAGCCATCTGTATAGGCAAATCCCATCACCAGGTTTGAATTGAATAAAACAGCAGTATTGATTTCCAAAACCTTGCCGGAAACAGGCATGAGGAACTCAACATTCATTTTAAAGCCGTTAACGTTGCAGAATATCATGTCCTGCTGGAGATGATCTCCCACCGCACATGGAATCGTCATTAAATGACTTGTATCATAGCCTCCGATCAGCAAAGTTGCCTTCTCAGTTATACCCATAAGGACATTGTTGCCTTCAAGTTTTTTGACCCATACATGATCATAGGAATAGAGACGGTCCATAGCAATATGAGATGTACAGCCCGGGATCAGAAACTTGTCGTAATTATCACCGGAACCGACTGTACCGGTGACCGGAACAACTGTAACGGGATCAGCTGTTGTTGAAGTAGTTGTTATTGATGTGGTCGGATTTGTAACACCGGTTGAATTCGTCGGAGGCATATCAGTTCCGGTTTTAGTTGTTGTTCCGTTTTCTCCGCATGACATCAGAGACATTGCCATTATTCCGCCGACAAGCGCACCTGTTCCCTTCAGAAAATTCCTTCTGTTCACAACTTTTTTGTTTGAAAAAGCAAATAGATCCTTGTTATCCATACCCCGGCTCCTTTTATATTGTCTTACTTTGATTATTTGAACTGCTGATACTTTTCATCGTTTCAGCATAGAAATATTCCGCTTTAAATGAGCTTCTCATCAGCGGGAATGAGGCCACACCATGAAAGCCCATGTCCTGCCCGATATACAGATATTCCTCAAACTCTTCAGGCGTAACATATCTGACTACGTCATGCGCTCCTGCTTCAGGCTGCAGATACTGCCCCAGTGTAAACATGTCACATCCGGCATCTTTTATATCCTGCATGGTCTCGATAACTTCTTCTTTTGTCTCACCCAATCCAAGCATGATTCCACTCTTTGTCAGCATTTTCCCGTTCAGTTTTTTTGCATTCCTGAGAACATCCAGAGATCTCAGATACGAAGCCTGCGGACGCATTTCCCTGTACAGCCTTGGAACTGTTTCAATGTTGTGTCCAAGAACACACGGTGATGCATCTATTACTGTCTTCAGTGCATTAATATCACCTTTGAAATCCGGTATAAGAACTTCAACATTGATCGAAGGGACATTCTCATGCAGAAGATTGATGGTTTCAGCATAATGAGAAGCTCCTCCGTCAGGAAGATCATCTCTGGTGACAGAAGTTAAAAACATATATGTCAGACTCAGCCGTTTTGCCACTTCCACCATTTTCATCGGTTCGTCAGGATCAAGTGGTTCAGGGTTGTGATGATTGACTGAACAAAACGTGCATGCTCTGGTGCAGTGATTTCCCATAAGAAGGAAAGCCATATCGTGGGGAACACAGTCAACTCTGTTGGGACAGTTTCCGCTGTCACATATGGTGTGAAGCTTAAGACTGCTCAAAATAACTTCTGATTCCCGGAACTGACCGGATCTGGGTATAGGTTTGTTGAACCACTCAGGCATTTTTTCCACGGCATGCCTCCCGGATCTGATCAGACGATATTTCTTCGAGTTCAAGATCGAATATTGTTTTTAATTCGTTTGCCAGAGCATTCTTCACATCTATCATGTCCACTTCTTTATCTAATTCCTTTTCCATGGATGTAGCCCTGACACCTTTCAACCCGCATGGATTGATACTGTCAAACAGTTCAAGATCAGGCTTTACATTTAATGATATACCGTGCGATGTCACACTCTGCCTTAAATGCATTCCTATCGCACTTATCTGCCTGTCATCTTTGAATACACCCGGATGACTGTCCTTTCTGACGGTATCTAAACCAAAGTTCGCAAGAGTGTTGATCACACTGGTCTCAAGCTCTTTTACCAGATCACGTACGATTCCCTTTCTGTAATCAAGCTTGAAAATCATATAAGCCACCAGCTGCCCGGGACAATGAAGTGTTACATCTCCGCCACGGTCGGAATCGATAACTTCAATCCCGTGTTTTTTTATTTCCGATTCACTCCACAGGATATTATTTTTATCGGATGTACTTCCGCATGTTATGACAGGTTTATGTTCGGTGAAGAGTATCACACTGTCGATTGCTTCCTCACGTCTTAAATCGCCAAGTCTGTTCTGAAGCATCCATGCATCTTCATATTCAGTTAATCCGATATCACATATCCAACAATGCTGCATTAATTCAGTCCTAAAAATTCTGTATTATGATATAAATACCCACAATAATAAATACGATCGACATCGCAATCTTGATGTATTTGTTAAATTTGGTGATGTTATTGATCCATCTGCCCACAAACTGGAATCCAAGAGCTATCAGTGCCCCGAAGACAACCACCGGAAGAGCCGTTCCAACAGCATAGAATACCGGAAGCACAACACCTCCTGATGTAGCGAATGCCATCGGAAGCAGCGCCATGAAGAAAAGAATAGCGCTGTATGGACAAAACGTGATACCCATGAACAATCCCATAATAAGCGATCCGATGTATCCCTTATCTTTGACTTTATCGATAACTTTATATGTGGTACCGCCTGAACCTAAGCTCAGTTTGTCAATAATAAGAAGCAGAATACCGGCTATGATGAAAACCGGACCCAGAATATATGTGCCGACAGTCTGAAGAAAATTCTGTATAGCAGGAGTGTCTAGTCCCAGCAAAATGATGATTCCGCCAAGTAATGACAGTGCTATAACACTTCCCAGCATATAGATCAGAGATGAAAACAGAGCTGCGCCTTTTTTAGTCGCATCACGACTGATATATGCCAGAGCAGCAACATTTGATGCCATGGTACACGGTCCCAATGCGGCAAGCAATCCGAAGCAAATTGCCGAAACAATCGGAAATGTGCTGTTAATTGCTATCATATGAAAGAAATCAGATAAGGCAGTCATTTGATTTATCCTTAGATCGCATTCAACGCATTATCAATTTCTCTATGCAGTGTATTGAAAAATTTCTGTTTTAACACTTCATTCTTGCCGGTTGTATCCGTATACATCCAGATTGTATTAACAGCTTTCCTGTTGCTTACACCATCTTTCCAGGTTGTAATGTAGAAAGAGTAAGCCGGGGAATCATATTCAGCCTGAATAGCAGAATTAGCAGAATCGGTAGTGTCATATTTTGCGAATGTAATTGTTCCGTCTGCAAGATATTTTTCGTAATCATTCATGATAGTGTCAATCCACTGTGATGCCAGATTAAGACAGAAACAGGCATCAGATTCATAGAAATATGTGATTTCAACACAATTATCCTTAGTGCCTGTAATGCCTGAAGCAGTATTGGTAGCTGTATTTGTTTGTGTTTTTGATGATGAACAGCCGACAACACATGACAAAACAGATATCAAAGCAATAAATACTACAAACAGCCTTTTCATGCCTCTATCCCCTCCGCTTTTCTGATGTATTTCAGTATTTCTTCTTTAGATGGCACTTTGCCATATGAAACAACTTTTTCATCGATAACCAGTGCAGGTGTACCAAGTACGGGATATGCCATGATCAATGACATATCACTGATGTGCGTCACCTGTGCATCAATGTTGTTTTCCTCAATTACTTCACTGACCAAACCGAAAAGTTTATTACATTTCGGACAACCGGTACCCAATACTTTAATGAACATAGATAATCACCTCACAAAAGATCCGAATAACAGACCTGATATAGTTCCGAACAGCGCCACGATACATACGTAAGACCAGGTACGTTTCCATCCCAGAACCTGTTTAATACCGAGAATACTTGGAAGAGAGAGCGACGGACCGGCCAAAAGAACTGCAACAACAGGACCGGCTGCCATACCCAGATCCATAAAGGCCTTGATAATAGGAACCTCAGTAAGAGTAGAGGTATAAAGGAATACTCCCGCAACACTTGCAATGAAATTAGCCGGGATCGTGTTGCTCCCGACCAGTGTCGAGACCCACTGCTCAGGAATAATGACTTTCAGCATACCGGCCAGGAAGACACCCAGGATCAACAACGGGAATATCCTTTTAACAAATCCCCATGTTTCCAGCATCCATGCCCTTAAATCTTCACGGTTGAACTTCATGACGAGAATGATCAGCAATACAGCAAATGAAATACCGAGAACGATCCACCATTTCTGAGTTGCTGAAATCAGAATGGCAAACAAAGATCCTAAAAGGCAAATGACAACTCCGCTTGATTTAACAGTGGGTGCTTCATCATAGTTATTAAACATAGATTCGTCTCTCATGACATCATCCTTACGGAATATCACTGACATAATCCAGCCGATAAGAATAGAACCAATAATTGCACCGACAGCTCTCACAGCACCGATATCATATCCAAGAAGGCGTGCAGAATACACAACAGCCATAACATTGATAGCCGGTCCGGAATACAGAAATGTAGTTGCAGGACCTATTCCGGCGCCTCTTTTATAGATACCTGCAAAAATGGGAAGAATCGTACATGAACAAACAGCTAATATGAACCCGCCGACGGAAGCTGCAAAA
>JAEESL010000105.1 GCA_016286345.1 Dehalococcoidales bacterium
TTTTACTGAGACACAGCTCATGATCTATACCGGAAACGTAGATATCTCCACCGGCAAGATATACGAAGAAACGACAATCGACGTATATTATCAGGACATCGGCAAGATCAGTACCAAACAAAGACTGTGGAAGCTTTGGAGAAACAGAAAAGCAGTTTACAAGATTTCGGAGGAAGTATCCCTTCTTGTTCAGGGAACATTGATGACTTTCTCCATCAGTGCAGATGTGGACAACAGCAAAGTCGACAACCAGATCGCCGGCATGAAGGCTCTGGTAAGAGAGAAAAAGAACTGAAGAACGAAAGAAATATAAGCCATGGGAGATATGACTGTGGCTTGTTTTTTGTTGACAAAAATTCAGATGCATAGTACTATGGTCGCTGTTCGTAGAGATTCTACTCTATCTGTGGTCAACCGGCGATTCTGCCGCTAATCCCACTAATCAACCTGCGAAACAGTGAGATTGCAGTCTATTTTTGGCAATGCTATGATATATGTGTAATTTACTCTGTTTTGCGTATCTATTTCACAAAGGAGTAATTTACAATGAGTAAGCGAAATGAATTTGTTCGGCACCTCAACCGAGAGTATGAGCACCTGACACTGGCCAATGACTTTATTTTTCGTAAAGTCATGGAGAATGAGGATCTGTGCAGAAGATTATTGGAAACCATCCTGCATATCGAGATCGATCATCTGGACTACCTGAATACCCAGGAAGATCTTAAGCTGTCGCCGGATTCCAAAGGAATTCGCCTGGATGTATATGTAAAGGGTACGGATGCGGTCTTCGATATTGAAATGCAGTCTGTGAATAAGCAAAATCTTCCAAAACGGTCAAGGTATTATCAGGCAGTGATCGATTCTTCCATTTTGGAAGCGGGGGTGGATTCGGATTATACGGATATGCCCGATTCCTACGTAATCTTTATTTGTTTGGAAGATCCCTTTAAGGATGGTTTACATTATTATCTGATCGAGAATACCTACCGTTTGCTGAATGGCGAAAGTGTTCCCATTCATGACGGAAGCAGAAAAGTATTCCTGAATGCGAAGGGGACTGCGCAGGATATCGATGCCGAGTTGGCTGCCTTTCTGGAGTATCTGGTAAATGGCACACCAACAGATGAATTAACCCGTGATCTCGACCAGGCTGTGAAGAAAGGTCGCATCAATAGCGAATGGAGGCGTGAATATATGAAGATGAGTCTGTTTGAATATGATGCTGTTCATAGGGGTTTTGAAGAAGGTAAAGAGCAGGGATTTAAGGATGGGATAGAGCAAGGGCTACAGCAAGGAGCCGTGATTCGTGATGTTCAGAATGTGAAACGGATGACGGATAAGGGGATAGCCCCGAAGGAGATTGCAGAGTTGCTTGGTCTGTCGGAAGAGGATGTTCTGGAATACATGAAAATGCCATCTTCCGAGGTGAATATACCCATATCATAAAACGCAGGGTCCTGCCAAAACATGGCAGGACCTTTTTCATCGCTTTTCAGAAGGAGCAAGGATGATACTGACGGGAAAAGGTGTATAATGGAGAAAGCGTGACACAATGAGGAAAAATGTCACAGGAAAGAGAAGGTATAAAGAATGGAAAACCAGTTTTTTTGCATGAATTGCGGAACGCCGCTTGAACCCGGTACCGTGTTTTGCCCGAACTGCGGGGCAAAACAGGAACAGACACCGCCTCCTGCAGCAAACATGGGGGCAAACGTTGGAGGAACTTCTACACCCAACTATCAACAGCAGCAGACGGTTACACCACAGCAGCGTCCGCCTTTTAGCCGGGAGGAAGTACACGAAAGAAACACCGGTTATGGTGAGAGCCTGAATCAGGGAGGAAGTCAGATCCGGAAACAGGTTCGGAACTATTTCTTCGGAATGTTCAATTTCTTCGCGGTTATTCCGGTTGGCGTGGGAGGCATTTTAATAGGGATTGGCACAGAGATAACAGATGCCATTGAATTTTTTATTATCGGAGGCCTTTTGATCTTATTGGGTATTCTGTCCTTCTTCATCCGGATCAGAGGCTTAAAGGGGGAAGAAGAAGTCCTGGCTGCGAGAGCCATTGAGACAGAAAATCTTCGAAAGCGTGCCATCGAAAAGCTTGGCGTGGATGAAAGCCAGATCAGTTTGATCGAGCCCATCGTATTAAGCGGATACGGTGTATCACCGGATGCCAGCCTGAATGAAGAGAGAGGAAGATCCGGGAAGAGAAAACTCAGCAGACTGATCAAGGGAGCCTATGATCCGGTAGAAGCATACCGGGTGGGAAAAATGAATGTACTGCATTCTCTGCTGATCCAGGTAAGTTATTTCTTTTTTACTGAGACACAGCTC
>JAEESL010000041.1 GCA_016286345.1 Dehalococcoidales bacterium
TTGAGATCGCTTTTTCTGATACATCAGATCCTGAATCCGTATATCTTGTCGATTTATTTGGGAACGTTGCAGACAGCTCAAAAGGTGAAGCATGGCAGATCTATTCATCATCTTCAGTTAATGTAGATAATTCCAAACCGGATTATGAATATGACGGAGAAAAATATAAACCTATCAGCTCCGGGATCGGCGTTCTTCCTGTTGAAAAGGGTGTGACCTATATTTTCGTACTTGAACAGACTGTAAAAGCCAATTAAGTCTGAATCATTAAATACAAAGGGCATCATAGCAGCTATGATGCCCTTTTTTTACAACTACGCATTTGTATCTGACTGGAAAGGACTGATCGGATAGAAGGATGGGATATCATAGAAGTATCCGCCGTATATGACTTCGTCAGTATCGACCATGACCTTATATATCTGACCCTGAGCATCAAGTGCCAGCAGCCAGCAGTAAGGTTCCTGATCTGAATAAACAACAGTCATCAGATATCCGGCCTGGGCAGCTCTGACCTGAAGCCTGTAACCCTTGTCGAATATCTTGAGTTCCTTCATCGTATCGGTGTCATCTTCCTCGACGAATTTCTTTATTTCCTCAACATTGAAGAAGTGTCGGGAATATGTATTGGTCTGAGCAGCTTCATACAGTTTTTTCATGGCATCCAGTTCTTCCTGTGATCGGCCGATCTGTTCATCCTTCTGCTTCAGCTGTTCTGTAAGATTCTTGTTTTCTTCAACTATCTTATTGTTTTCTTCGATTGCCTTTTTGTTTTTAGAGGACATATTAAGAAGACCGACAGTCATCACGATGAAAACGACCATAAATACCAGGCAGAGATACATAAAGACATTATTGTTGCGGCAGAAATCCTGGATACCTGAGAAGAACTTCACAAAAGGATTGATCTTCCTTTCAGGCATATCAGGTTCCGGGGAATAATCATTATTACCGCCGGCAGGGTACTGGTCATCGTTAAACTGGGTCATAGTTTTCCTCTGTTCAATATATTCATTATTAATAATACAGTTATTATGCCTTTTGTGTCGGAAACCTTCAAAATTAGCAATCTCAAAAAAATATTGCTAATTTTTCAAATTTTTCTTGAAAAAAGTATTGACAACCTTTTTGATTAAACCTATAATGCTATTAGCAATCAATAAAAGAGATTGCTAAATATCAAAAAAAATAAACATATGGAGGCTTTTAATATGAGAAATAGAATTTGGAATCCTTATCAGGAAGCAAGAGCAATGGAAAACTGGATGAATCGATTCTGGAAGAACGACGACTATACCGGATCCGAAGACTGGAACATCAGTATGGATGTAATGAAAAAGGGCGATACCTACATCGTGGAAGCATCTCTTCCCGGCATTGATCCGAAGGATATCGATGTTTCGATCGAAGATAACGTCCTTACCATCCGAGCAGAACGAAAAAGCTGCACAGACTGCGACAAGGATGTGACCTATCTCGTCAATGAACGACCTGTCGGTTCTTTCTACCGAGCTCTCCGACTGCCGGATACTATCGACACTTCAAAGATCTCTTCAGACTATAAGAATGGTGTACTCACCATCACTCTTCCCAAAGCTGAAGAATTGAAGAAGAAACAGATCAAGATCGGTGTCGGCCCTGCTGAAATCGAAGGCTAATCTTTCAGACTAAACCAACCAATTCTCTTTCATGTCAGCCTGCCGCTGTGCTGCCAGCAGCAGGCTGACTGCTTTTTAAAGCACTGGTGACATTTCTAACAGGCATACTTATCCATAATGTGTTACCATAGATACAGAGGTTACTTATGGCAATAAGACAGATATTAGTGGCACCGCATCCCACACTCAGAAAAAAAGCGGCAGTTATAACAAAGATAGATGAATCTATCATAAAGCTTGCACGGGATATGATCGATACTCTTGATAACGCCGGAGGCGTAGGTCTGGCAGCTCCTCAGGTCGGTGTATCGAAAAGGCTTATCATTATCTGGCTCCCCAAGGAAGAACCGATAGTTCTGATCAACCCTAAAGTGATCAAGCATATGGGGGAGAGGATCTGCACAGAAGGCTGCCTGAGCTTTCCGGGAATGGAAGCCAAGATCAAACGTTCACGCGAAGTAATCGTAAGAGCCACTGACCTCGAAGGAAATGTTTTCAAGATCGATGCCACAGGTCTTAAATCGGAAGCCCTGGAACATGAGATCGATCATTTGGACGGTATCCTTTACGTCGATAAGATCGAACCGGGTACTCTTGAAAAAGTTACAGAAAAAGAATCTCTGGAAGACGTTATTGACGACGTCTACAATCAGTCTCATGCCTGATAAAAAACCTTTGATGATCCAGTGCGACTTCGACGGCACCGTTACCTACGGTGACCTCAGTTTCGATATTCTCGATAAGTACACCAATGTCCCGTGGAGGACCTGGTTCAGGGAATATACCGAAGGCAAGATGACCGTCAACGAATACAATTTAAAAGCCTTCTCCTATATCAAGGCGTCACCGGAAGAATTGGATAAATACTCCAGAGATACGATCAGACTGAGACCCGGACTGGTCGAGCTGATCGATTTCTGCCACGCCAACAACATTCGTTTTTATTTTGTTTCAAACGGCATGGACTTTTATATCAGGGCTATCATCAATAAGCTCGGGCTTAAGGATATCGAGTTTGCATCAGCCGTTACCAACATCACTGAGAATGGTATCGAAGCATATTATCCGGACCCGGACGGAAAGATCCTCACCAATGACTTCAAGATCTCATACACCCGCAGATTCCTGGAGCAGGGATACAGGGTCGTATATATGGGCAACGGGCTTTCGGATTTTGCGGCAGCCAGACACTGCCAGTATATCTATGCCATAGAAACGCTTGCCAAAGAATGCGACAAGCACGGGGTTCCCTATAAATCTTTTACCACTCTTGATGAGATAGCTGACGACTTAAAAGAATTGCTTTAATGGTAGTTTCTCGGACCGAAGATAAGACTTCCGATCCTGACGATATTGGCACCTTCTTCAATGGCTTCATGGTATGAAGCAGTCATGCCCATCGAAAGATATTTCATCTCAATACCGCTAATGGAAGCTTTTTTGATTTCATCAAACAGTTTCTTTGTGTTTCTGAAATACGGGCGCAGAACTTCACCGTCTTCTGTCTGGGGACCCATGGTCATGAGACCCTGTACTCTGATGTTTTCAAGTCCTGCCAGTTTTTCCAGCTCATCAGGGAGAATTTCAGGCATGTATCCTGATTTCTGTTCCTCTCGGGCACTGTTAATTTCAAGAAGGACCGGCATTACTTTACCGATATTTCTGCAGTGCTTATTGAGCACTTCGGCGGTGTGGAAACAATCGATTGTCTCGATCATATCAAAGATCTTTGCCGCAGCTTTTGCCTTGTGTGTCTGAAGCGGTCCGATAAGATGCCATTTCACCTTGCTGCCTATGGCAAGATTCTTTAAGACAGCTTCCTGCATATAGTTTTCGCCGACATTTTTTATACCGGCTTCAATGCATTCATTGACTTCATCGACAGTTCTGGTTTTGATCGCGGCAACGATCGTGACACTTTCAGGCACTTCTCCGAGAAGTTCTTTAACCTTTTCACCTATCATTGTTGTGATCTTGCTCTCCCATACAGTTCTGCAGCATAATCAATCGGCATGGCAATATGCAGGTTTTCAGTGCTGAGACCATTATTAACGATCGCAGCCTTGTAAAGACCGATCACTTTTCCGTCAAGGTCGAAGATAGGTCCTCCGTCATCGTCATTATTGGCAGCATTACTTATCTGCAGATAATTGATCCTTCCTGAGGTCCTGACGCCTGAAAGAACACCTGTGGTCACGGTAGGTTTACCCTGCAGGTAGGATGAATCCGAAATAGGATATCCGATGAGGACTGATATCTGTCCGGGTTTTACTGTGTTTACTGCACCCATCTGAGCAGGCTGGCTGTATTCCAGTTTATCGTTGATCTTGATAATCGCAACATCCTTGCTGGTATCAAAAGATATCAGGTCAGCTGAAGTGTACACTCCGTTATAGAAATAAACCTTCATTGAAACCTGATTTCTGACGACATGGGCTGAAGTTGCGATGTAGCCGTCTGTTGATATAAATACCCCGGAACCTGTCCATGATTCGTAGTTGCCGGTTGCTTCGATTCGGACGACTGATCGGTATACTTTTTCATAAAGAGTTGAAATGATCGTAGGATCGGAACTGATGTGGCTCATCTGATCCTGGAGTTCAGTGTATTTATTGTTTATATCGGTATATTTGCTGACCAGGGCATTATACTGGTTTGCAAGAGTATTGTACTTGTTATTCACTTCCTGGAACTTTGAATTCATGGTCGAAGTCAAGGTATCTATCTTTTTCGAGATTTCAGAATTGTTAATATTCGTCTGTGTTGCAACAGGTCTGCTGCTGAGCTCTTCATATTTATCAGAAAGATCAGCATATTGCATGGCTATCTCCTGATATCTGCCTGTAATTTCTGTACTCATCTGGGTGATCTGTGCATTGAGACCTGAAATGGTGCTCAGCATCTGGGTTTGAGCTGCTGAAAGCAGACTGTCTCCGCTTTCCCTGAGTTCCGTTTCGGAAGCAAGTGCGAGATGTAAATTGTTGAGGTCTTCGATATTCTTATCAACTGATGCAATGAGGTCGTCCATTTCTTTGTTGGCGCTGAGAATGGATGCTTCGAGAGAATCAATGTCGTTGTCCGCGGCATCAATTCTGGCAGCAAGCTGGGCGACCTGGTAGTCCATAGAAGAAACAGATGTATTCAATGCGCTTATGTCCGCATTGGCGGCTTCAATCGCATTTTTCTGCTGTGCGACTTCATATCCGAGATATCCGACGCCTCCAATAAGTATCAGTATCAGAAAGAAATTAAATTTATTCATATCGACTACCCCGCATTAATTGAACTGCTGATCAGTTAGTCCATTTGCCTCTAGCCCTGTCATAGACTGCCATTGCATCGTATGCAGGAACACAGAAATTGAGATTTTCCGTATCAGTGATAGTGCAGTCAAGTATACCGATTACTCTTCCGTCAAGAGTGACCAGAGGACATCCGCTGTTTCCGCCATTGGACGCTGCACTGGTCTGGACATATGTTCCCCAGTCCTTAACTTCTCTTATACCTGATAAAACACCCACAGTGATAGTGGATTGACCCTGCATAAGAAATGACTGGGGATATCCAATGAGAGCCGAAAGATCTCCCATCTGGTAATCTACATCAAGATCGAAAACCGCCGGAATGCTGTGATCAAGATGATCTGTAAATCTGAGGATGGCAATGTCCTTTGTCTTGTCTTCACGCACTACAGTTGCAGGACACTCTGTTCCGTCGTGGAAGTAGATAAGAAGTTTTCTGGCACCATCCACAACATGCTGGCAGGTAATAATATAACCGTCATCGGATACTATCACACCGGAACCGCCTGCGATCCTCATCTGTGATTCAACATAGACCCTTACCACTGACGGATTGACCTTGTCATATAATTCACGATAGATACTGGTGTCGACGGATTTCAGTCCTGCGATCTGATCATTAATATACAGACCCAGTTCATCATATTTACCGGATATGTCCTGTGTATCTTTCCTGATATCTTCCAGATTGCTTTCAACATTATCTATTCTGCTCTGATTTTCAGAATGTAACAATTCAATAGACTGGGAAAGGGCAGTGTCGGAATCTTTGCGCAGTTCCTGTTCATCAATAACCGCCCGATTAAGGTCATTGATTGATTTTGTCATTTTTGAAATATCGTTAATTGCGTCGGAAACATCTGTTTTCACTGAAGCCATATCATTCTTGTAAGCCTGAATAGACTGCGACAGTTCCAGGATATTATCGTTCGCTTTTTTCAATGCGATATTCTGCATTATAAGCAGGCAGCCAAGAGCTCCGACGACCACGGCAGAACCGGCAATCCTGAAAAATGCTTTCCTGTTGAATCTCTTTTTATTCTTATTTTCAAGAATATCGATGACCTTTATTTCGTCGTCTGCCATATCTTCCTCGTTCTTTGTGATTTCAGTTTAGCATTACAAGGTAATATAATAAAAATATAGCTTACGTTTAAGGCGGTACGAGAATGAAAAAAAAGAGCCTAATTTATGTAATACTTGCTGCTATTCTTACGCTTACACCACTCTTATCTTCATGTTCAGCCTGCGATAAGATCTTCAGCAGGTCATCTGAACTCGATGAAGGTGCAACCCCGGATATCGCCAAAATCATTAAGAATTACCCTGAAACCGTTTCTTACGAAATCGTTTACACTGCTTCTGACAGTAAACTTAAAGATACAAAAGCATCGGTATATATAGAACCTGAGCATATGAGGATCAACACCGACATGCTTCACACCGCGGTTCATTTCTATATAGATACTGTAAACAACGTTCAGTATTCATATTCAAAGATCCTTAAGACTGCAGTCCGCACAAAAGTTCTCAAGCACGAAAAATACACTCCGCAGGAGTGGATCCGGGATATCGACCCTGCACAGGCTACCATCATCGGTACACAGAAGATCAAAGGTACCAACTGTGCAGTCATCAAATATGAACATGATAATTTCATCTGGACACTTTGGCTTGATGAAGCAACCGGTTTCCCGATGAAAATGACTCGACAGGATGTTGTCATAGATTTCAACAATGTAAGTTATAAAGACGTCAATGACGTAATCTTCAATCTTCCCAGTGAAGCAAAGATCATTGACGCTTCAGGTTTTGATCTGAGCGGAATCACCGATTCGTCAGAGATCGGCAGCGTCTTCAGTCAGATCGACATCGGCAGTTTCATAGATAATCTGAATCTGGATGAGCTGTTCGGCGGAAAATCATCTGAAGATCCTTCAACAACTCAAACTCCCGGTTCATCTGATACATCCGATCCTTCCGGAGCCAACTCTGAAGAAGCCCAGGCTATCAAGGAATTACTGGAAGGCCTGCTGGGCAAGATCAACCTTGAAGAGATACTTGATGGCGCCTCTTCCTCAGAAGCCATCAATGATGTCGGCAGCAATATCGGAGATCAGGTCGGGGACATCGGAGACCAGATCGGCGATGTCGGCGGCAATATCGGTGACGTTGTTGGAAGTGTCGGCGACCAGATCGGCGATGCAATAGAAAAGATCGATCCAAACAAAGTAAAGGATTTCATCGGTTCACTCTTCGGTTAATCTGATACAGCGTAACTGAAATGACAACAGAAGTCATACTTGCAATAGTCAGCGCAATGCTTATGGTTATTGGACTCGTAGGCGTATTTGCACCGGTCCTTCCAGGTGTCCCTTTATCACTGGCGGGATTTATACTTTATGCCTGGGGAACTCATTTTGAAAAACTGTCCGTCGCAACAACGATCGTTTTTTCCGTTTTATGTCTGATTTCTATCGGACTGGATGCCATTGCCCAATATGTCGGAGCGAAGAAATTCAATGCTACAAAAGCCGGGACCATCGGGCTCGTTATCGGTATGGTGGTTGGACTTTTCTTTGCACCATGGGGTTTTATTCTGGGACCTGTACTCGGAGCGTTCATAGGGGAATACATCGTTGCAAGGGATTTTAAGCAGGCTGCAAAATCAGCGGCAGGTTCAATAATAGGAACTCTCTGCAGCAGTGCGGTGAAAATGATACTCATCCTTGTCATGGGCGGATTCCTGATCGCTGCCATTTTCTGATGATTTTCTTTATTCAGTTTTTTAGTTGCACGCTGATTGCGTTATACTTAGCCATATCATTAATAATTGGAGATTCAGTATGTATCAGGCACCACGAGGAACTTTAGACAGATTACCTGAAGATCAGGCTTACTGGAATTATGTTGAAAAAACAGCTGCTGATGTTGCTGCTTTGTATGGATATTCCCGATTGGACACTCCGGTCTTTGAAGACTCCGGACTTTTTATCAGAAGTGTAGGAGAGGGAACAGATATCGTAGAAAAAGAGATGTATACCTTCAATGACCTCGGAGGCAATTCCGTCACACTGAGGCCGGAAGGAACAGCTCCGGTCTGCAGAGCTTATGTGGAACACGGTATGCAGAACCTGACCCAGCCGGTCAAGCTCTATTATCTGATGTCCATCTACCGTTATGAACGACCCCAGGCCGGACGTCTCAGAGAATTCCATCAGTTCGGTTTTGAAGCAATCGGGGAATCTTCTGCTCTTCTTGATGCCGAAGTTATCGATATGTCCTGTCGTTTCTACAGGGAGCTCGGACTCAAGGATCTGAAGCTGTTGGTCAACTCCATCGGCTGTCAGGACTGCCGAAAGGAATATCTTAAGGCTCTGAGAGAGTATTACAAAGTACATGTTGATGAACTCTGCGATGATTGTAAGAAACGTCTTGAAAAGAACACTCTCCGGGTGCTGGACTGCAAGAAACCGGGATGCAAACCCCTTGCTGATAATGCTCCGAAATCCACAGATCACTTATGTGATGACTGCAAAGCCCACTTTGAACAGCTGACCGCACGTCTTGACCAGCTTGGTCTTGATTACAAGATAGATCACAGACTTGTAAGAGGACTTGATTACTATACAAGAACTGTATACGAGGTCCAGCCTCTTATCGAAGGCGGACAGAGCACCATCGGCGGCGGCGGAAGATACGACGGTCTTATTGAAGAGTTAGGCGGCAAGCCGACTCAGGCTGTTGGTTTTGCCACAGGTCTTGAAAGAGTGATCCTCAATCTTAAGAGAGCAGGAATCAATCCGCCTGAAGATACACGCAAAAAAGTTTTTGTGATATGGTTCGGCGATGAAGCGCTCAGGAAGGCCGGGCATATCATGGATGTTTTGCATGAAAACGGCATCAGTGCCATCACTTCATATTCAGGCCGTTCCATGAAAGCTCAGATGAGACAGGCCAATTCCAACGGCGCCAATTACGTGATCATCATCGGTGACACCGAGGTCGCTGAAAATAAATATACCTTTAAAGATATGGAAAACTCTTCGCAGGAAACAGTTACCGAAGAAGAGCTGCTTGAAAAGCTAAGATAAGACTGCTCCGTCCGGCAGGCCGTTGCCACGGGCAAGATCGATCGCCGGCATGGCCTTTTTGCCTTCCAGCTGAACGGTATCCAGTACAATTGTGCCTGATCCTGTCACGACACTGACGGAGTTCTTTGTCTTAATGACCGTTCCCGGAACACCATCAGCCGGTTCTTCTTTATTACAGCATGAAATGATCTTGAGAAGTTTTCCGTTGACATGGGTGAAAGCACCCGGCCATGGCTGGAGTGCCCTGACCTTGTTGAAAATGGTAAGAGAGGAATCATTCCAGTCGATCAGACCGTCTTCTTTTTTCATCATCTTGAAATATGTCGCTTTGTCGGGATCCTGTTTTATCAGGGGTATCTTTCCCTCGACCCACAGAGGAAGTATCTCTGCAAGCATATCGGATGCAATATAGGACAGTTTGTCCATTAAAGTTACAGTCGTGTCATCTTTGCGTATCAGAACTCTGGCGCTTCGGAGCATATCACCGGTATCCCATCCGTTGTCCATTTTCATAATAGTTATTCCACCCCATTTATCTCCCGATAGAATAGTTGACACGACAGGAGCGGCACCGCGATGCCGGGGAAGGAGAGAAGGATGTACGTTGATACATCCGTATTTCGGAATATCGAGAACAGTCTGGGGAAGGAAAAGTCCGTAAGCGACCACAACGATAAGGTCAGGATTTAAGGCTTTAAGCTCGTTCTGAGTATCGGTGTCACGCAGTGTCATAGGCTGTTTTATATCTAATCCCATTGACATTGCCTGAGTCTTGACAGGGGAGTAATGCAGGGTCTGTCCACGGCCTGCAGGTTTATCGGTCTGGGTATAGACAGACAGGATATTATAGCCGTCCTCTCCCAGCCTTCTCAGAGAAGGAACTGCAAATTCAGAACTGCCCATAAAAACGATATTCATGGAAGTATTTTAACATTATGACAAAGTCCGGGGAAAACAATAAAAATTGACCTCTTGGAATACCCCGTCCATTTTTAACATTATGTAATAAGTCATAAAGAATAATACAAAAATGTCCACTCACAAAAAAATTTAGTAAAAATTTTTTGCTATGTGTAAAATTATTAAATTCAGAGAATTTTAATGAAATTCGTTAAAAAATAGAGAAATATGATATGTCTATTGTTATTAAATGGACTTGCACCCGTTAGATGCTTTTAGTTTTCTGCAAATGAACACCGTGATATTATTTAAATCGTAAGAAGTTCTGATGAAAATCGGGATTTCTTTTTAATTAGAGAGAGTAATTAGAACAGATTATGAATTCTGCCGAAAACATATGGAAATCAGTACTTGGCCAGTTACAGATAACTGTTGCCAAGTCCTGCTATACGACATGGTTCGCCGACACCAAAGGCATATCCTACGATAACGGCGTCTTCGTGATCGGAGTCAAGGACGACTTTACAGCCGCTTCTCTCAGACAGCAGTATATAGGGCTGATAGAAAGAACACTGTTTAAAATCCTTGAGGGAAGGGCTGAGATACAATTCACGGTTGACTGGGATCCGTCCAAACCAGCAAAAAAGAACGAAACAGAGATCTGTGCACTTTACAATCTGAACCCTGATCTTTCATTTGAAAACTTTGTAGTCGGACCCTGCAACGCCCTGGCTCACGCTGCTGCAGTACAGGCAGCCAACGGCTCAAAAAAGTACAATCCGTTATTCATATGCGCAACTCCGGGACTCGGTAAGACCCATCTTCTCCAGGCTATCGGACAGCGCTCGGTCGAAAACAATATGAGACCGATATATACTTCCTGTTCGGCGCTTGTCACAGAATGCATCGAATCATTTTCATCCCATACAACTGTTCAGGTCGAGGAAAAATATGCCTCTGCCGACGTGCTCATGGTCGACGACATCCATAACCTTGCAGGTAAGAGTGCCTGTCAGGACATCTTCTTTAACATCTTCAACTCTGCCCGCGATGCAGGACACCAGATCGTCGTGACCAGTGACCGTACTCCCGATCAGATGGAAAAGATCGATTCCAGACTGAAGAGCAGACTTGAATGGGGTCTGATGACTGATATGCAGATACCCGAATATGAAACCAGAAAAGCCATCCTGAAAGCATATTCCATCAAGAGAGAGCTTGATGTGCCTGATGATGTGATAGATTATATTGCAGAGGAAGAATGTGAGAATATCCGTCAGCTGGAGGGAAGAATGAATAAAGTTCAGGCATATGCCGCGCTTCTTAATTCACCTATCACTCAGGAGCTTGCCAGACAGGCTTTAAATAAGATTGCCGGCAAATCTCCCAGGGTAGCCAACGCTGTCAGCATCATCAATGACGTAGCCCGTGAAATGAATGTCTCTCCTGATGACATTATCGGAAGCTCCAAAGAACAGAAAGTCGCTCTTGCCAGACAGATCTCAATGTATGTCCTCAAACAGGCCGGAGTCTCTCTGACCTCTTCAGGCAGGATCCTCGGCAACAGGACTCCGTCTACCGTTTCCCATGGTATCGACAAGATTGGAAACATCATCGCAAGCAATCAGGAGATCAGATCCATAGTCGACAAAGTCCTTGCCAATATCGTAAGGTAACAAACTGCTCAATTTTCCACGTTTTCCGTGCCTGTCTCACGTGTGAAGAGACAGGCTTTTATGCTATAATCAAACAGTATTACTTTACGATTGTTTAGGCATGGGAGTATTGAATATGGCAGACGTAA
>JAEESL010000042.1 GCA_016286345.1 Dehalococcoidales bacterium
TATCCTGCAGTTTCCACTTATTATCAGAAGAGTTGCATGCAGACATCGAAACTCTTAGTGTCTGTCCTTATCCTATTGAAAGGCGGTCTACTGCAATAACAATACGTGCAGAAGACAGCCTTTCAATAGGAGAAGGACAGACACTAAGAGTTTCGATGTCTGGAAGCAATTATTCTAATAATAAGTGGAACCTGCAGGATACTGCTTCTGCCACTAATCTGTTAAGCTATAGCGTCAAATTAAGTGGTAATGATACCGATCTTACAAACACTCCGTCCATCAATGCATTGAGCGTCAATATCGGTACTGATCCCGAGGACAGAACTAAGACATTTAATCTTGCTATCACAGGTGCGGATCCAATACCAGGCACATATCAGGATATCCTGACATTTTCATGTTCTATCACACCTTAGGTTTCACCTATGAAAAAAATATATTTGATAATTGCGGTAGGCTTTGTTTTATTGCTAGTTATCACATCCTCATGTTCGGATGTGACAACTAAAGTCGTTACATTAACTCAACCGCCTGAAATTGTTACTGTCACGTCAAATTCTTACTGTACAGTTACGAATGATCATTATTCCAACATAACCAGTACAATTGAAAGGACTGTGACAAAATCTCTCAAGGAAGTCATGACTATTACAGTCACAGATGATCGAGTGATTACAACGACCGTTTTAAAACCAACGACGATAATCACCACTACGACAATTACCGATTCACAGACTCTAACACGGATAGATACTCAAGTTACCACTCGCTTTTCGACCTATACTCAGATCAATAATGTCACTTCGACCATAACTATAACTCAACAAAGTGCAGACAATTCCAAACTCTTTTTCAGTGAATACTATGAAAACAATGCTTTTGTAGGCTATTCGGTCAGAGCTGCAAATGAAAACATATCAGGAGTGGTATTTATCCCTGATACTTATCAAGGTTTTCCTGTGGTAGCAATCGAAGACAGCGGATTTGAAGATTGCATTCTAATCACTGAGGTTTATATAGGGAATAATGTGAAGTCGATAGGTGATTCAGCATTTTTTAATGATATCTTCATAACTGATGTCCATTTTGGTAGTTCAGTTAAAGATATAAGCAGACAAGCATTTGGATCCTGCAGAGCTATTTCTTCTTTGACACTTCCTATTTCTTTAAAAACAATCGGAAACTATGCATTTGCTCGTAATCAGACTTTTACTTCAATATTGATTCCTGAGAACGTTATATCAATTGGTGATGGTGCATTTGAAGAATGCACAGCTCTCGTTTCTGTAAATGTTCCTTCTAGTCTTATAGTTCCCTTAAGTACATTCTCAAGTGGAGTAACTGTTACGACATACTGAAAATGAATAATTAACGGCAGATTGCTACAATAATCACATGGCTAACTTGTTTGATTATCTGGATTGGCGTGGCGATCTGCCTTTTAGTGTCGCTCCTTTCAATGTTGTTGACAGTCTGATACTCTCCCAGTTTGGATACATGCCATTTGAAGGCATAGATAAAGAATTCAACGGCGCTAAAACGTATACGGTTAAAGAACTTGCAAGTAAACTTCATGATGCAGCTCTGGGATATTATTCAAACAGTCCGATGGATGATGACAAACACCTTCTTGAACTGCTTCCTAAATCGAAGCGATTCTCTGAAATGATAGTTACAGAATATGAGAACATTATCAGTACTATAGATGGTATTCAGTTCTCTGCTGTAGTTTTCCTTTCTGAAGACGGCTATATCAATATCGTTTATCGCGGTACAGATGGCACAATCGTTGGCTGGGAAGAGGATTTCAAACTATCTTATTCGACTGCGATCCCTTCACAGACAGAAGCACTTAAATACCTCAAGAAGATCGCAAAGAACCATAAAGGTAAAATGCGTCTGATCGGGCATTCAAAAGGCGGCAATCTTGCAGTTTATGCTGGAGCTCATGCACCAAAGTATCTAAAGAAAAGAATTGAGATCATCTATTGCAATGAAGGGCCAGGTTTTTCTAAGCAGGAGATGACATATCCAGGACACAAAGAAATCAAAGACAAAGTTGAGTTTTATGTGCCCAGCTCTTCTGTAGTAGGAATGTTGCTTCTTCATAATGCCAGATACAAAGTTATCAAGAGCTCCAGTTTTTCGTTAGCACAGCATGTAACTTATACATGGCAGGTGACTAAAGATGGTTATGTGCCGGCCAAGCTAAGTAAGGTCAGTCAGCTTTTACAAAAGACCTTGAATGATTGGTACAGAAATCTCGATGAAGATGACCTCAAGATCTATGTATCGACTATTTTTAAGGTCATTTATTCATCTAAAGCTCAAACTTTGCAAGACTTTACAAAGAAGGGTCTGACTAAGACAGTCGATATGATAAATGCCATGACTCATTTGGATAAAGATACTAAAGCAGTTGTAATCCAGGTCTTCAAAGATCTGTTCAAAGCCGGTCTAAATACTATCAAAGAAGATAATTTCATATATAAATTGGCTACTAAAAATAAAAAGAATGGAAATAAAATCACGAAAGCATTACCTAGCCCTCGTTGACGGTCATATCGTCAAGGGATTTGATAATAAGGAGTTTTTCGATAAAGAACTCTTTTACCTAACTGCATGCAAAGAATCCGGAATCGCTGTTCCTGAGATTCTCAAGACCTATGATATGACCATTGAAATGGAATACATCAAGGGAATCCTTTATACAGATCTGTTTGATTCGGGAACAGAAGTGCAGATCCAATCACTTTGCGACTGGATATACAGCTTTCATAAGAGATTCAATGGCCCTAGATGTGATATGAACTTACGCAATTTTATTTGGAATGGCACTGAATGTGTGGGGATCGATTTCGCAGATCCATTGGATTATTCCGACATCGAACATGACATTGGAACAGTGCTGTGCTTCATCATGTCCAAAAACGAAGGCGTATCTGACAGAAGATTGGAACTAGCACGTTATTTCTTTGATTGGTTCTTAAATAAAGATTACGAAGAGAAGCTTATCCGTAACGGTTATATGGACGAAATCGAAAGGATCAAAGTCCGCAGAAAAAAATTTTGGAATGACGAATTCACATTGGCCGATAAGGTCGAGGCAATGTGGAACATCTTGGCAATAAAAAAGGCATGACCGCAACAATTTCAGTCATGCCTTAATAATTAATTTATCGTATTTATTTCAAGATCGTATTGTCGATAAGCCTTGTGGCGCCGATGCGCACTGCCATGGAAACAAGAGTAGGGGCTTCGATAGTTTTTATTTCTTCAAGATCATCCCAGTGATTGATTGCAACATAATCGACAGAGGCAAGAGGTTCTGTTTCCAGATTCTTGATCATCTTGGCTTTTAATACATCAGCATCTTTTTCGCCCTTGGCCCATTCAGATTCAGCGAGTTTGATAGTCTTGCTTAAAATTAGTGCAGCTTTCTTTTCATCGGCACTCAGATAAGTATTTCGGCTGCTTCTGGCAAGACCTGAGTCTTCTCTGACGATCGGCATTACAACGATATTTACGTGAATGTTAAGGTCTCTAACCATCTTCTTGATGACTGCGACCTGCTGAGCATCTTTCTGTCCAAAATATGCATTATCAGCACGAGTAAGGTTGAATAGTTTATTAACAACAGTGGTAACGCCTTTAAAATGAGTAGGTCGGCAGGCCCCTTCTAGTTTCTGGGTCACATCAAATACTTCGACCCAAGAGTTATACCCTTCGGGATACATGTCAGAGGCTTTTGGAATGAAAACGGCAGTTGCATGATGTTCCTCAAGAAGTGCAACATCTTCCTTTTCGGTCCTGGGATAAGAATCAAAATCCTCTCCGGCTCCAAACTGAGTGGGGTTGACGAAGGTACTTACGATTACGTAATCGTTATCTTTAACTGCCTGATCAACTAGAGACATATGACCGAGATGAAGAGCACCCATGGTAGGTACCAAGCCTACCTTTCCTTTAAGAGTGTCGCGGTATTCAACGAGTTCCTTGACTGACCTTATAATCTTGATGTTCATTTAATTCTTATCCTTTCTTGATCTCATTTAGAGTTTCATCTTTCAAATGAGGGCAGGTAGATTCATCAGGAAATCCTTTGTTCTCGACAGCATCTATATATTCTTTCAATCCAGCTAAACCAGCACTATACAGATCTGCCATCTTCTTGGAATGTTTGGGAACAAATCCGGCTGTCATACCTAGCAGATCAGTTATTACCTGGACCTGTCCGTCACACTTGTTACCGGCACCGATGCCGATAGTGGGGATATATAGTTCTTTAGAGATTATCTCGGCTAGCTCTTCAGGAACGACTTCAAGAACGACAGAAAAAGCACCGGCTTCCTGTAAAGCACGTGCATCTTCAATGAGTTTCTTAGCTTGTGCCACAGTTTTGCCTTGAGCTTTGAATCCTCCGAATTTGTATACTGATTGGGGTGTCATACCGATATGTCCCATGACGGGGATACCGAGTTCAACAAGTCTTTTAACAGTATCTGCTATTTCTTTGCCGCCTTCGAGTTTAACGGCATGGGCACCGGCTTCCTGCATAAGGCGTCCGGCATTCTTAATTGCATCTTTAGTACTAACCTGATAACTCATAAAAGGCATATCACAAATGAGCATGGCATTTGTAAGACCCCGTGATACGGCTTTGCAGTGCATGATCATGTCTTCCATGGTCACGGGGATCGTATTGTCGTATCCTAGCATCACCATTCCTAAGCTATCGCCGACTAGTACGGCGTCGATACCAGCATCATCTGCCATCTTGGCCATAGGGTAGTTATAAGCCGTGACGATGGTGATCTTTCTGTTCTCTTTTTTCTTCTTAAGAAAATCATTTACGTTCATCATTACGCCTCCTTTTCATTGAGGATCTTTAATAAACCAAATGCCTCTTCGGCATCGATCTGATCATTGGATAAAGCAAATCGGACGGTTTCTCTTCCCAGTACTCGGTAAATCTTTCCCGCATCATCATCGATCTTATCAATTGAAACGAGATGCTTATTTATCGTTTCAGTATCGTTACGGGAGATTGGGCCAGTAAGACATTCTGAAAGCTTTTTTACTTTTAGATTATCGATGACGCTTTGCATCATTGGGAGCAGAGCTTCTTTTGTCTCTTCTTTATCGATTCCCATGGTTGTCCAGAGATCGGCAACTTTATTTAATAAAGCATCGGTATAATTCGAGACCATACAGCAACCCGCGTGATATAGGCCACAATCAGTAATACTGATGGTCTTGCATTCCAGTTTCTCGGCGAATTCTCTGATGATCTTAATCGATTTTTCGTCACCTGCGATCCCAAAAGAAATACTTCGGATGGAAATTGGTGTGTCAGTGAAAGAAGCACACGGATGCATGATGCCGACAGAAGCTTTCTGCTCTTTCGCATGATCGAGTGCATCTAAAGATGTTCCGCCGCTGCAATGAATAACGGTCTTATTCTCGTTCCAAATGATATTGTCACATACAGTTTTAATTTGAGAATCGGAAACAGTCAAAAATATGACATCAGAATCATCAACAACTAACTGTGGATCTTTATAAACAGTCAATCCTTCTATTAGGTCACGTAGATAAATGGCATTTGAATATGTCCTGCTAGAAGATGCAGTGACATCATATCCGGCAAGAGAAAGAGTCTGCGCCAGAGATCTAGCCATTCGTCCGGCACCTATCATTCCAATTTTCATCTCACTCATTACCCCTTAAATAAAAATACCTCCGAAACGGAGGTCATCAAACTCATTCCGTCTCGGTCTGCCTGATCCAAGCGGTTTAATATCTAAGTTGTTATAAAAATATCAGTCGTTGCCGTTTCCGGTCACCGCTAACTCTATTATACATGAAATCAAATATCTAAAAGTAGTGCAGCCACATCTCTATGTTTGAGATATGGCTGCAAATTAAGAAGAGAAATAATGAAAAAGCGCGTTGCTATTTTTTACTTTTAGTTTTTCTGTTCTTGATCTTCTCACGTTCGATCAAAAGATAGTATGCATCGTCCATCGTGATACATGAGGTCTCGACACCGAGTTTTCCGAGATCTGCAATGATCTCTTTCTTTCGGTCATCCATTTCTGTCGCTCTGACAGTATCCAAAAGTCCCTGTATAAGACCTTCGATCTTGTCATAAGGTACACCAGCAATAGCTTCGGTATCCTTCCATTTGGCAAGATATCGAGTACCTGAACAGAACATGGATAAGTTGATCTGATCTGTGATGATGGGAGTAGTGGTGCTTTCTATACAAACGGCTTGATTACCTGTCAAAGCGATATGAGGATAGATTCCGAAATGACAGGTATAACCCTGCATTACACGCATCAACTCTCGGGGATTAGCAACAATTAGTACAACATCCGGATCAGATTTAGTAAAACATTCAAATGGTTTTACTATTACACCGTAGAGAGGACGATGCAGATATTTGAGCTGATTATTAGTCTTGAAAGCAACATCTGGATCCTTAAAAAGGCCCAATTCGCAGCTACTGCAACCGGAATAAAAACCCTCACCTGGATCGGAGAAACCCAACGCAAAAGTACTTCCGCTGCATTGTGAACATTGCTTTCGTAGCTTCAAGCTGTTGCCAAGAGTAGCTGATTTGACTACCACACAATATTCCAATGGAGATGTCAGTTCCTTGGCTTCATCTTTATCAAAGTCTTTTTTTGAATAGACAAGCTTCACGCCGACGAGCTTTCGTCCAGTGAGTTTTATCAATGCACTCAGCTTAGCTGAAAGAAGAGCATTATCACGTTTCATTTTTGTTCTCCTTGAAGTAAATGGATGATCAATATATTGATTAATCGATACATCCATTTACATTCCTTTTGCTTTGCTTATCTTATTTGATTTGACCTACATTTTCGTGACAGGAATCTGCAAGCTGTTCAGCAGTCATACTAATGTTGACAATCTTGAGATCCATAAGATCTTTTGCACACTGGATGAATGAATCTTTTGCAGCCTGGAATTTGCCACCGTATCGGTAAGTATCAAGAAGTTTGCCGTTGAATACGTAGTCAGGATCAGCGATGTATGCTTTCTCGTAAGAGATCTTTGCGGCTTCTTCAGGATGTGCTGCGATCCAGTCACATGCTTTACAGAGAGCTGCAACAAATTTCTTAGCAACATCGGGATGATCTTTGACGAAACCCGTTCGGAAACCGGTAACACAGCAGTATTCATCCTTTGTAGCAGGATCGTTAGCCTGGTTGTAGATCTCATGGATACCATCATAACCAGCAACGATAGAAGCATACGGATCCCATGCGATGAATGCATCGATTCGGTCTTCCTGAAGAGCAGGAGCGAGATCTGCATTAGTAAATACTTGGAGATCGACCTCTTCGATAGGAATGCCATAATAAACTAACATTCGCTGGAGCATGATCGCGGGATCAGAACCCATACCAGTGGGGATGCCAACTCTCTTGCCTTTAAGGTCTTTGATGGATTTGATACCGGATTTGTCAGAAGCAACAGCGTTGATACATCCGTAATGGTCACCCATGACGATCTGCATGTCGAAACCATTAGCGATACGCTGAACGAAAGTGGGGAGCAGGCCGTAGCAGTAATCGTTCTTGCCGGCTGCCATGAGGTCCCACTGGTTGCCTTCAGACATGTTGTAAGAATAGCTTACGCCTTCTTCATCTAAGAAACCTTGCTCAATTGCAATGTAAATGGGAGCACTGCAAAGAGCTGCACCGGAAGCAATCTGGACTACATAATTGTCGTCTTTCTTGCCGCATGCACTTGCAAGGCAGGAGATCACGAGGACTGCTGCCAGCAAAATTGAGAATACCTTTGTCTTCATTTAGCCTCCAATTTTTTTTGCCTAGTTTTTATATTTACCAATCACTTGGTTTAGGCCTGATTTAATTCACCATTTTCCATCACATACTGAATCTGATCATCAGTGATCCAGCGAGAGTCGTGTGTAACCAATACGATTGCTTTGTCTTTTTTCTTCAAATCATTAAGAATTGCCATGATCTTTGATGCCCAAACAGAATCGAGATCATTTGTCGGTTCATCTGCACAGACGATGAGTGGATCACGAGATAAAACACATGCAATCATTGCACGTCGTCTCTGTCCTCCAGAGAGCAGACTAGGAAGTTTATTTGCTTCATCCTCCAACCCGAACAATGTGATCAATGCTTCAATATCTAGTGTTGGATCATTCCCAAAGGATCTTGATAGGAGCATATTTTCACGAACTGTTAGGGCTTGGACAAGCTGAACGTTCTGGAATAGATAACCGACATTCTTGCTTCTCCAAATGGAAAGAGCATTATCTGACATGTCATAAATGCTTTCGCCATTCCAAAGTACTCTGCCTGATGTTGGTGGCAAAAGGCCACTCATCATAAGAAGTAAAGAACTTTTCCCGCTACCTGATTCACCCTGAATAGAAATAAAATCCCCTGATTTTATCTTCATATCACAGGACTTCACCGCCTGATAATCATTCCCGGAATACTGTTTTGTTACTTTTTCGATGGTCAATTCAAACACTACAGCTCTCCTTTCGTGATCATTTCATGTGGTGATAAGCGGTTAGTGATTATCAAAGGGATGATAGTAGAAATCAAACAAAGCATGAGCGTAATAACGATTCCAAGGAGGAGATGTATCAGCATGAATTTGATGTCGACAACGCTCACCGGCATGGTTAGATTGCTCCTGACCCAATTGATCATAGGACCAATGAGTGCCATACCGATCAGACTTCCGAAGAAACCTGATGAAAGACCTATCAGACCAAATTCCATGATGAACATCCTGAATAGCTGCGAACGAGTCATGCCGATGCTCCTGAGATAACCGACTTCTTTGATCCTCATGTGGATCATCATGTAGAACTGAGATGAGATCGCAATTACACAAAGTATCATGATCACAGCGAGAAGCAGTGTCAGGATTGTTGAGAACATTCCGATCTCATTTTGAAGTTTGATCTGAAGATCAGTGACCGAAATAACATTCGCGCTGATTCCAATGATCGAATCAAGATAAGTATCTATCGAAGCATTCTTATCGAGTCTGACCATAGCACATGTGATTGAAGAAAATGGATCAGGGTTTTCCGGGAAATTGATCTTTGCCAGATTACGTAACAGGCCAATATTACAGACGACAGAATCATCAAGGAAAGAGCCTGTGGGTTCCAATGAGGATATGATGGTCATCGGATAATTCAGGATAGTCAGCGAAACCAACCCTTCAATATCGACATTGCATCCGGCAATTATCTCACCATCTTTTAATGTATCTATCTTATCTTTGATCCATGGTTTAACCAAAAAATCAGTATCCCAATCGATACCTACGAGTCTCAGTTCAAGTTCTGTTTAACAACAGCCTCCGCCAGGAAGGGTCTGTAAAAAGTACTGGGTAGTAATAGAGTCGACATATTCATTGTCGATCTCATCCAAGATGCTTGATGGCATATAAACCGACTGTGCGACACCAGAATATAAAATACCAGAATCATCGAGTTTTGATTCAAGAGGGTAGACAACGACATCAGCGCCATGTCTTTCCTGATTGAGTTTGAGTCCTGCCTTGGTAGCATCAAGAGTACCCCAGACCAGAACAAACAGAAAAATGCTGATAATGATACAAATAGAGACAATAGCTACTAACTGCTTTCTTCTGGAAATGTTGCTGAGTGCTATAGTGCCAAACAATTTATTAAACATTATTCAATCCCATCAGAGTAAGTCTCTTCGTCAGAGAATTCTCCGCTGTGAAGCTGTTCAAGGATCTGCTTCTTTAATTCGATTGCATGCATGCTGTTGCGATCCCTAGGATAAGACAGGTCGTTTTCGACTATATCGATTACTGTTGCAGGTCTGGATGACATGACAACAATCTTAGTTGCCAATACTACTGCTTCCTCTACATCATGCGTGACCATGACACAAGTCATTCCAAATCTCTTCCAAAGATCGACAAGACGATTTTGAAGAGCAGTTCGGGTAAAAGCATCAAGTGCACCAAAAGGTTCATCAAGCAGAAGTACTTTCGGACGATTTATAAGAGCACGAGCAAAAGCGGCACGCTGCTGCATACCACCGGAAAGATGATGGGGAAGGGTCTTTTCAAAGCCTTTAAGACCTACCAAATCTATGAATTTCTGAACATCATCTTTCTGTTCTTTATAAACACCTCTTGCTTTGAGTCCGAATGCAACATTCTCTTCAACGCTCATCCATTTGAATAATTCAGGATTTTGGAATACAAGCCCGCGTTCGGGGCCGGGCTTTTCAATTAGATCATTATCTAAATGTATAGTACCTTCATCAGCTTTCAAAAGACCAGCGATTGTTCGCAACAATGTGGTCTTACCGCAACCCGAAGGGCCCATTAAACAAACAAATTCACCAGGTTTGATATCTATAGTTACATCATTCACTGTCAATACTTTGTTTCCAAATGGGTCAACAAAGTATTTAGAGACGTAATCGATCTCGATATGTCCATATTGTGTATTGATTACCATCGGATCATGCCCTCCTGCCAGCTGAGGAACTTATTTCGTAATACAAACAAAACTTTGATTGTTAGGAAACAGAGGGTGGCAAGTATGAACAGGGCTACCCAAACATTCTGGTAAGCCATGATCTGCTGTTTCCAGTTAATATACCAACCGATTCCATATCGAGCTCCCATAAGTTCGGCAAGCATCAATGAAACAAAACTGGTCGTTACACCGGAAAATATTCCGACAAAAATTTGTGGCATGGCCGCGGGAATGGCGATCCTGCGTATCTGATATTTGTTATCAGCACCTAGGGTGTCGGCAACATCATAGTATCCCTTGCTAACATTTTGAATTCCGGAACAAGTCTGGACAGCACATGGGAACCACATTGTTAATGCAACGATGAACACACTGGCGCTGAAAAGACCGGGAAATACAAGAAGAGCGATAGGAATCCAAATTGCGGTTGGAAGCGGACCAATAAAACGTAAGATAGGAAAAGCCCAGTAATTAACCTTTTTACTCCAACCCATAAAGATTCCTGAAACAATTCCGACAAAACCACCGATAACAATACCAAAGAACAAAAGTCTAAGAGAGTAGAAAGTACATTTTAAAAGGATTTCTCTTTCTGAAACAGCACTTGCCAATACATTATTTACAGAAGGGAAATATATCTTTGGCAAAGTCATAGTCTTATCTGTAAGGATAAGTAAAACACCTGATAGTATGAGAACAGCTGATGTAAATTTGATTGTAGGCTGATATTTGATCTCTTTCTTTTTTGAGATCCATGCCCAGACGCCTTGAATAAGAAACCATGCAGCAACAAATAACATCAGATAGAAGAAATAATGAGGACCCAGCTGAATTACTTTAATATGCGTTGGAATCAATAAATCAAGGAGAGCATCTACAAGAGCAAGAAGGAAAGGCAAGAAATATGTAATCTTCTTACCCGAACTGACCAAGGGTAGTGTATTCAATTTAAATCCTACCTTTATTTTCAAATGTTAAATTGGAAGAAAATAGAAGTGAATTGATATTAGTATAATTTTGTCTAATTAACAAACAAAAATATTTTT
>JAEESL010000106.1 GCA_016286345.1 Dehalococcoidales bacterium
TGCACGCGGTGTATGGAGTCAGTGAACTGCATATAATAGAAGTTCAGATCGGTGATGAACTTGTTGAAGAAGACATAGAGAGATTCGACTGGGATTGGACAAAATAATGAAAAAAGCATTGATAACAGGAATTACAGGACAAGATGGCTCATATTTAAGCGAACTTTTACTGAAAAAAGGATATGAGGTACACGGACTTGTCAGAAGGTCATCGACCCCGAATACATCCAGACTGAATGGAATTATGAATGATCCTCATCTGGTTTTACACAATGGAGATATGTCAGATTCTTTCAGTATTGATAAGATCGTCTCTGATGTTCAACCTGATGAAATATATAATCTGGCAGCTCAAAGTCATGTCGGTATCAGTTTTGAAACAGCCGAATACACCGGAGACGTTGATGGTCTGGGAGTAGTAAGGATACTTGAGGCCGTCAGAATGTGCGGCCTCGCACATAAAAGCAGGATATATCAGGCATCGACTTCCGAGTTATTCGGGCATGTTAAGGAATGCCCTCAGAATGAAGAGACTCCATTTCATCCATTCAGTCCTTATGGAATTGCGAAGCAGTATGCATTCTGGATGGTAAAGGAATACAGAGACGCCTATGGCATGTTCGCATGCAATGGGATCCTTTTTAATCATGAATCTGAACGACGTGGTGAAAACTTTGTGACCAGAAAGATAACAAGAGCTGCCGGAAGGATAGCCTGTGGTCTTCAGGATCATCTTGAATTAGGCAATCTTGATTCTCTCAGAGACTGGGGCTATGCAAAGGATTTTGTCGAATGCATGTGGCTGATGCTGCAACAGGAAAAACCTGATGATTATGTGGTTGCTACCGGTGTTCAGCATACTGTTAGAGAATTTACCGAACTTGCTTTCAAATATGACGGGATCGATATTGAATGGAAGGGTAAAGGTCTTGATGAAAAAGGATACTGTAAAAAGACCGGAAAAATGGTAGTCTGTATCAATCCTGTCTATGTAAGACCGACAGATGTAGTAAATCTTCTCGGTGATCCGTCAAAAGCAGTGCGTGTCCTGGGATGGAATCCTTCTAGAACTTCATATGAAGAACTGTGCCGTATCATGGCTGAAAACGATTATAATCTCGCCAGAAAAGAAGCAAACTCATTATTGTAAATATGAAGAAGGTACTGCTATTCGGAATATCCGGATTTGGCGGTAGATAACTGTAAAAGGAACTGACGGAGGACGGATACACGGTATTCGGTTGTGACAGAAGATCCTCCTCCGATGTTGAATATGTTGATATTACAGATCAATTCAGTGTTTCAAAAGTTATTTCCGATGTATCGCCTGACTACATCGTTAATCTTGCAGCAGTAAGCAGTGTGAGGGATTCGTGGCGTGATCCTGAACTGACTTTTAAAATCAATGTCAGTGGGTCTGAGAATATTCTTAATGCTGTATTGGAACAAAACCTTGATTCCAGAATGCTATTTATAGGATCCAGTGAGGAATATGCTCCGTCTGATATTCCTTTAAGTGAAGATATGCCTCTTGCTGACAATAACCCGTACAGCAGATCCAAAATAGAACAGGAACGATTGATTGACAGATACAGGAATGAACACGGACTGCGTATAAAATATGCCAGGTCGTTCAACCACATCGGTATAGGGCAGGATGATAAGTTTGTTATCCCGTCATGGTGCGGAAAGATTGCCGCAATCAAGGCCTTTGGATTACAGAAAACTATAACTGTCGGGAATGTGAGAATCATCCGTGATTTCAGCGATGTACGCGATGTGGTGCATGCTTACAGACTTCTTCTTGAAGATGATAGTGATATCAATACCTATAACGTAGGAAGTGGAAAAGGTTTGGAACTGTATAAGATACTTGAATTCATTATTTCCATCTCTGAAATAGCTGTCAGTATAGATGTGGATGAATCACTGATACGGCCGAGCGACATACCTGTCAGTATATGCGATAATAGTCTAATAAAACATCAGCTTTCATGGACCCCGAAGTATGATATTTGGGATACAATTAAGCAGATATTTGATTATTATTTAAATGGATTTAGATCGTAATGACAAGAGTCCTGCAGATTTCAAACTATTACTATCCTAATATCGGTGGTATTGAACAGGTCGCACGTGATATCGTTCATTCACTTACTGGATGTGTATCATCTCAAAAAGTTCTGTGTTTTAATTCAGATGCTTCTGATGGCACGGCAGTCTGCCATCGGAAAGAAACTGTT
>JAEESL010000043.1 GCA_016286345.1 Dehalococcoidales bacterium
GCGACATCCCAGAAATCTTATGCTGTCGATCACGAAACATATCTCATGGTAATCAGCCAAAAAATCCTGCATCCATAGAGAAGCTCTTTTTCCTACTGTAACAAGCTGGGCAGGCTGGTAGTGGGTGTATCCGAGAGTAGGCAGATCCTTGTATTTATCTGCGAATGCAGACAGACAGGCAAGGACTTTTAATAATTCATCTTTGATGTAGAGCAGTGCATCGCGGTACAGGATAAGATCGGTATTGTCTGTCACATAACAGCTTGTTGCACCGAGATGGATGATGCCGGCTGCTTTAGGCGCTGCTTTTCCGTAGGCATATATATGAGCCATGACATCATGTCTGACTTCTTTTTCACGTGCTTTGACACATTCGTAATCTATATCACTGATATGATTTCTCAATTCGTCGATTTGTTCATCTGTGATCGGAAGACCGAGATCCTTTTCCGCTTTGGCAAGAGCAAACCACAGTCTGCGCCATGTCTTGTACCTGGAATCTGACGAAAACAATCCGAGCATGTAATCGGAGGCATATCTGGTTGAAAGAGGGGATTCGTAAGTGTTTTTCATTCCTTATCTCCTAGATTCTTGTAATAATGCTGTCACGTTCAGGACCAACTGAAATATATTTAATATGACAGTTTATTTTGTTTTCAACCATTATTACGTAATCCTTAGCCTCCTGCGGCAGATCCTCCCATTTTCGTGCTTTGGAAATATCACAGTTCCATCCCTTTGCATATTCAATTACCGGACTGCACTGATCAAGAACCGCGGGGAATGGGAACTCATCCGTGACAGATCCTTTATACGAGTAATGTGTGCAGACAGGTATTTCTTCCATGTAACTGAGAACATCAAGCTTAGTGAATGCAATTGAAGTGGCATTCTGCATTTCAATGCCATATTTTGTTGCAACTATATCAAGCGGACCGACTCTGCGTGGTCTTCCGGTCTTGGCTCCGTATTCTCCGCCTGCCTGACGCAGCTTTTCGGCTTCATCTCCGGTCATCTCACATACGAAAGGACCTTCTCCCACACAGGTGGAATATGCCTTAACTACACCTACAGTCTCATCTATCCTTATGCCGGGAAAACCAGAACCTATCGGAGCGTAAGAAACAATAGTATTTGCTGAAGTAGTATACGGGTAAATGCCATAGTCAAGATCACGGAGTGAACCCAACTGTGCTTCCAGAATTATGCTTTTGTTATTCTGCTGTGCTGTTTTTAATAAACTGCCTGTATTGCAAATGTAGCCTTTGATAGGATTCAGGTAGTTTTCTATCCATCTGTTCAGCTGATCCTTGGTGATGGGAACAGCGTTATATATTCCAGTCAGCTTCAGATTCGCCCATTCAAGAATGCTGTCAAGATGTTTCTCCATTTCATCAGGATAGAATACTTCTCCTGCCAGTATGGTTTTCTTTATGCTCTTATCTGAGTAAAAAGGAGCTATACCTTGTTTTGTTGAACCGTATTTTTTGTCTGCAAGACGGTTTTCCTCCAGTTCATCCATCAGACGATGCCATGGAAAAAGAATGGAGGCACGGTCACTTATCTTCAGATTGTCGGGACCGATGTAGACCCCTTTTGATTTAACTATATCTATTTCATTGAGAAGGTTTTCAGGGTCGAGAGCAACACCGTTACCCAGAATGTTCACAACACCGGGTCTGAATACACCTGATGGCAGAAGATGAAGGGCAAATTTTCCTTTTTCGTTGATTACGGTATGACCTGCATTGCCGCCGCCCTGGAATCTGACGACATAATCACAATTACTGGTCAGATAGTCGACGATCCTTCCTTTTCCTTCATCACCCCAGTTGATTCCTACAATAGCACAGTTACTCATCTTCCGGATCTCCTCTATATGATCTTGTTCAGACGTGCCATGACTTCATCGTAAGCTGCTTCAACATCGCCAAGGTCTCTTCTGAATCTGTCTTTATCCAGTTTTTTACCTGTTGCCGAATCCCACAGTCTGCTTGTGTCAGGACTGATCTCATCTGCCAGTACGATGGTGCCGTCGCTCAGTCTTCCGAATTCAAGCTTGAAATCCACAAGAGTAATATTGCATTTTGACCACAGTTCTTTCAGGCATCTGTTTATGCCGAATGAATACTTCTTTATGGTTTCCAGTTCTTCTTCCGAAGCAATTTTCAAAGCGTGGATGTGATAATCGTTAAGCAGGGGATCACCCAGGGCATCATTCTTATATGAAAACTCAATTGTCGGGGAATCGAAGACGATTCCTTCTTCAATGCCGTATCTTTTCGAAAATGAACCGGCGGCAATATTTCTTACGATGACTTCAAGAGGAACAATGCTTACTTTTTTAACCAGAGATTCTCTGTCATTCAGTTCCTCAACAAAGTGTGTGGGGATGTTCTGTTTTTCAAGGTATTTCATGAGCATGTTGCTCATTTTGTTATTGATGACACCCTTGCCGTAAATCGTGCCTTTTTTCTGACCGTTGAAGGCGGTTGCATCATCTTTGTATGAAATAATCAGTAATTCAGGATTTTCTGTTCTGTAGACCTTTTTTGCTTTTCCTTCGTACAACTGTTCAAGTTTTAACATACATTTCCTTCTTACAATTTATTTCAAAAAAAAGAGGTCTCCGATACAACGTATCAAAGACCTCTTTGCCTTTTTTCTATATTCAATTAGGTACAAAAAAAGCAGTGACACTTATAGAACCGAAGTTCAAGACGTCATTGCCTCAACGTTGAGTATGTTACTCCAGCAGGCCAGTTTTTGTCAATGAAAATTGACCCTGAAACATTAAAAAATAAAGGTGCTGTATGTCCGAATACAGCACCTTTTTGTATCTCATTTACGTATCTTTATTCTTCATCCTGAAGGGCATCATAGCCTTCTTCACCAGTTCTGATCTTTACTGCATTTTCCACGTCATAAACAAAGATCTTGCCGTCACCGATATGTCCGGTGTAAAGGATACTCTTGGCAGTTTCAATGACAGTCCTGACAGGTACTTTGCTTATTACAATATCGACCTGAACTTTGGGGAGAAGAGTAGCTTCAATTTGAACACCTCGGTAGTATTCAGGCTTTCCTTTCTGTTTTCCGCATCCGAGAACGTGAGATACTGTCATACCTGTGATGCCGATATCCATCATACCGTTCTTAAGTGCTTCCAGCATAGCTTCTTTGCAGATAATCTGTACCTTTGTGAATTTTGGAGTATTTCTGTCAGCCGTAACTTCCTTCCTTACGGGTATATTCTCTTCGATTATTTCATTGTTTGTAACAACAGCCGGAATAATTTTTGCTCCGTAGTCAATGTAGTCAGGAAGCATTGCAAATCCTGCATATGCTGACTGCAGACCGTGTTCAGTGGAATCGAGACCTGCAATTTCTTCTTCTCTTGAAACACGAAGTCCGAATATTTTCTTTATTGCCGTGAAACAAAGGGTTATCGTTATTGCTGTCCACAGAGCGACACTGCCTATGCCGAGTGCTTCTATGCCCAACAGTTTAAATCCGCCTCCGTAGAACAAGCCTGTGAGTGTTGTTCCTGCGGAATCAGCTATTGAATATCCGGGAACGGCAGATGTGGCAAACAGCCCTACAGCCAGAGTTCCCCAGATACCGTTGATACAGTGGACTGCAACGGCACCGACCGGGTCATCAATATGCAGTTTATAATCAAGCAGCCATACACCGAATACTACAAGTAATCCGGAGACCGCACCAATGACCGATGCGCCCAGTGCATTGGTTGCATCGCATCCGGCTGTGATGGCAACAAGTCCGGCCAGGGAAGCATTCAGGCACATGGATACATCCGGTTTTCCGTATTTGATCCAGGTAAAGATCATACAGACGACTGTAGCAATGGCGGGCGATATTGTCGTAGTCAGAAAAACGGAACCCATCTGTTCCACTGATGTGGCAGCCGCACCATTGAAACCATACCATCCCAACCAGAGGATGAATACACCGAGAGCACCCAATGCAATATTATGGCCGGGGAATGCATTGACCTTAGTGACCTTTCCATTTTTATCGGTATTGAATTTACCGAGCCTGGCACCAAGTATTTTGGCAGCGATAAGTGCAGATAGACCTCCGACAAAATGTATCGCACATGAACCTGCGAAATCATGGAATCCAAGATTTGCCAGCCAGCCTCCGCCCCAGATCCAGTGTGCCTCAATAGGGTAGATTAGTGCTGAAATAACAGCAGAATAGACACAGTATGATAAAAACTTTGTTCGTTCTGCCACTGCTCCTGATACGATTGTTGATGTCGTTGCACAGAAGACCAGATTGAAAACAAAACTCGAATAATCAAAATCTGCGTATGAGGTGAATAGATCAAATCCGGGTTTTCCGATTAGACCGACCAGATCCTCACCCATTAACAGGCTGAAACCGATAATAACGAATACGATTGTTCCGATACAAAAATCCAACAGATTCTTCATGATGATATTGCCTGTGTTTTTAGCTCTTGTAAAGCCGGCTTCCACCATGGCAAAACCTGCCTGCATCCAGAAAACCAGAGCAGCTCCGATTAAAAACCAAACGTTGAATACTTCCATTGTTAACCCCTCTATCTAACAAATGAAATAAGTGTTAAAAAGTGCTGTATTGTGTAATTGATTATCTGACGCTGAAGAGAATATCTCCGTAAGTCGGGAACGGCCAGTAAGTCTTATCAGTCAGAGTTTCTGCTTCATCACAGGCGATTCGTAATTCACTCATCTTAGGAATGACGCTGTCCCGAATCATTTCTGATTCCTGAATTATTCCGTCTGCGTCATGTAAGGCAAGCAGTGATTCATCAAGATCACCGGTGAGTGCAGCTATACGGTTCAGCAGTACAGACAGTTTTCTGACCAGATCTGTTTCGTAATCGTATTTTATGCTCACTGAAAGTGTTCTCTTTGCGATGGCAGCATTTGCAATGAAAGCAGAATATTTTTCGACAGCAGGAAGGATCTGTTCTCTTGACATACTGACCATGGTGTTGGCTTCAATTATCACTGTCTTGCTGTAATTCTCCAGCATGATATCGCGTCGTGATTTCATTTCTTCTTCAGAGAACACGCCAAGACCTGTCAGCATATCGACATTTTTCTTGTCCAGTAAGTGAGGCATACAGTCCGGAGTGGTCCTGTAATTGGAAAGACCTCTTACTTCGGTCGCTTCTTTTATCCAGCTGTTGTCATAGCCGTTGCCGTTGAAGATGATACGTTTGTGATCTTTAATGGTTTTTCGAATCATTTCATGGAGTGTTGTTTCGAAATCGTCGGCATTTTCCAGTCTGTCAGCATAGATCCTCAGCGATTCTGCAACAGCACTGTTCAGCATGATGTTGGCACAGCCGATACTGTTGGAAGAACCGAGCATTCTGAATTCGAATTTGTTGCCGGTAAAGGCAAAGGGTGAAGTTCTGTTACGGTCAGTCGTATCACGGTTGAAGATCGGAAGGACATCGACACCGAGACGCATCTGCTGCTTTTCGGCACCTTTATATGGTTTGTCGGTTTCGATTGCTTCAAGGACTCCGGTCAATTCATCTCCAAGGAACATTGAGACGACAGCAGGAGGTGCTTCATTTGCTCCGAGTCGGTGGTCATTTCCTGCAGTAGCAACCGATAATCGGAGAAGATCCTGATAATCATCAACAGCTTTAATGACTGCACATAGGAACAGAAGGAACTGTGCATTTTCATATGGAGTATCACCGGGAGAAAGCAGGTTCTGTCCTGAATCTGTGGCAATGGACCAGTTGTTATGCTTTCCGCTTCCATTTACGCCTGCAAATGGTTTCTCATGTAGCAGACATACAAGTCCGTGTTTGCTTGCAACTTTCTGCATGATCTCCATGGTAAGCTGGTTATGATCTGTGGCAATGTTGGTGGTGGTATAGATCGGTGCCAGTTCATGCTGTGCGGGAGCCACTTCATTGTGTTCTGTCTTCGCAAGGACACCGAGTTTCCATAATTCTTTATTGAGATCATCCATGAATTCGGCGACCTTCGGTTTTATTGCTCCGAAATAATGATCATTCATTTCCTGACCTTTCGGTGCTTTGGCTCCGAAAAGTGTTCGTCCTGTGTATCGCAGATCAGGTCGCTGATCATACATTTCTTTCGTAATAAGGAAGTATTCCTGTTCTGGACCTACCATGGAACGGACATATTTTGCTGAAGTGTTTCCAAACAGTTTCAGAATTCTGAGAGCCTGTTTGTTAAGAGCTTCCATTGAACGGAGCAAAGGAGTCTTTTTATCAAGTGCATGTCCGCCGTATGAACAGAAAGCCGTGGGAATACAAAGAGTCTTTCCTTTGATGAATGCATATGAAGTCGGATCCCAGGCGGTGTATCCTCTGGCTTCAAATGTTGCTCGCAGACCACCGGAAGGGAAGGACGACGCGTCAGGTTCGCCTTTGATCAGTTCTTTTCCGGAAAATTCCAGAATAACTCCACCGTCAGGTGAGGGAGAAATGAAAGAATCGTGTTTTTCTGCTGTAATACCGGTGAGAGGCTGAAACCAGTGAGTGTAGTGAGTTGCACCTTTGGCAACGGCCCAGTCTTTCATTGCATTAGCAACGGCATTTGCAACACTGATATCAAGTTCCTTTCCTTCATCGATAGTGTTTTTCAGAGAGGAATATACCTCTTCTGAAAGAGTGGCTTTCATGACTCTGTCATCAAATACATTACACCCGAAATAATCCATTATTTTTTCCATATCCGACTCCTTTTAATTTGAATTAAATAGATATAAGCAAAGCTAAGGGTATTGTTTTTACGCATGAATCCCTGATTATTTAATTGATCAACTGGTTAAGAAAACAGGCTATTAAATGACGCCCTGGGCAATCATTGCATCTGCAACCTTTTCAAATCCCGCAATGTTTGCACCGATAACAAAATTGTCCTCGTAACCGTATTTTTTGGCTGCCTTGTCGATGTTGTGGTAGATGCCTTCCATGATCGATTTGAGCTTCGCATCAACTTCCTCAAATGATCGGTTGAGTCGCTCACTGTTCTGTGACATTTCGAGTGCAGAAGTTGCAACACCACCGGCATTTGCTGCCTTGCCAGGCAGGAAAATGACCTTGTTTGCAAGCAGATATTCAGTCGCATCTGCAGTGGTAGGCATGTTGGCACCTTCAGCTACGGCATAAACTCCATTTGCGACTAGAGCTTTTGCATCGTCAAGATTCAATTCATTCTGTGTTGCACAGGGAAGTGCAATATCACATTTGATAGACCATACTCCTTTTCCGGAATGGTATTCAGAAGCAGGACGGTAATTCTTGTATTCTGTAAGTCTCTGTCGTTTGACTTCTTTGATTTCTTTCAAGGCCTTGAGATCGATACCATCAGGATCATAGACCCAACCGTTGGAATCAGAACATGTAACCACTTTGGCTCCAAGCTGCTGTGCTTTTTCAATTGCATAGATGGCAACATTTCCTGCACCTGATACGGTTATTGTTTTTCCTGCGATTAACAGACCATGGTTTTTCAGCATTTCATTTACGATGTAGAGCAGACCATATCCGGTTGCTTCAGTTCTTGCGAGAGAACCACCGTAGGTAAGGCCTTTGCCTGTTAAAACGCCTTCGAATGTTCCGTGGATTCGTTTATACTGACCGAACAAATAACCGATCTCACGGGCACCGACTCCGATATCACCGGCGGGTACATCTGTATCAGCACCGATATACTTGTACAATTCAGTCATGAGACTCTGACAGAATGCCATTATCTCTCTGTCTGATTTGCCTTTGGGATCAAAGTCAGAACCTCCTTTGCCGCCGCCGATGGGAAGACCGGTGAGGGAATTCTTAAATACCTGTTCAAAACCAAGGAATTTGATAATGCTGAGATTGACGGAAGGATGAAGTCTTAAACCGCCTTTGTATGGACCGATAGCACTGCTGAACTGTACACGATAACCGGTATTGATCTGAACCTGTCCCTTGTCATCGACCCATGGAACTCTGAATATGATCTGTCGCTCAGGATTGGTTATTCTTTCCAGAATAGCGTTCCTTTTATATTCTTCTTCATGAGCATCAATAACAGGTCTTAGAGAGTTAAGTACTTCTTTTACTGCCTGATGAAATTCCGGCTGGTTAGGATTCTTCAGAATCGTTTTTTCAATTACCTCGTCAACGTATGACATTATCATTTTCTCCTTTTTTTTTCAGGTATAAAAAAAACGCCTTTGAGTCGCAACTCAAAGACGTCTTTGTCTTTAATGCGTAGAATTCTAAACCCAATAAAAACGGCTTGTCAACAGTTTTTTTTAATGAATTTCATTGACATTAAAAAATACATGTATATATAATTGACCAGATTGAACAAAGGCGTTCATTTCTGTACAGAAAAATCGGTTTCTGTATCGAAATGAGCGCCTTTCTTTTTACCGGGAGGAAAAAGCTATGGAACTTGAAGGACAGGTAAGAATTCCGTCAGGTTGTGCTATTGCAGCGATGATCTCCAGAACCGGCAGGAAAATGACCGGTGAAAAAATAGTAAAGAGCATGGCAAATATGCATGCCAGATCAAACGGCCTGGGAGGCGGATTCGCAGGCTATGGTATCTATCCGGAATATAAAGATTTTTATGCACTGCATATTTTCTTCGATGACAGAACGGCAAGAAAGAACTGTGAAGCTTATCTTAAGGAAAGATTTGAAATTGTTCATTCAGAACGGATCATGACCAGGACTATTCCTGAAATAACAGATGAACCTGTTATATGGCGTTATTTTGTAAGTCCGTTTCAGTCATTGCTCTCTTCTATGCAGCTTGATGAAAATGAATTCGTTGCTCGTGTAGTAATGAAGATAAATTCCGATATGACCGGTGCATATGTCTTTTCAAGTGGAAAAAATATGGGAACCTTCAAGGCTGTAGGTTATCCCGAAGATGTAGGTGTTTTTTATAAACTTGATGAATATGAGGGATATTCCTGGATAGCACATGGACGATATCCGACAAATACTCCCGGCTGGTGGGGCGGAGCACACCCGTTTTCTCTGCTGGATTATTCGGTTGTTCATAATGGTGAGATTTCATCATATGATGCCAACCGCAGATATATTGAAATGTTCGGTTACAAATGCACATTGCAGACTGATACCGAGGTGATCACATACATCATCGATTATCTTCTCAGGCGTCAGAAGCTTGACCTTCAGAATATTGCAAACATTATTGCAGCACCATTCTGGAACACTATAGATGCAATTGAAGATATGGAAAAAAGAAATTTGCTCAAGTACTTGAGAACTGTTTATTCCAGTTTGCTTATAACCGGTCCTTTTTCGATTATTCTCGGATTCAACGGTGGACTGATGGCACTTAATGACAGACTGAAACTGCGTTCAATGGTTGTCGGAGAGAAGGAGGACATTTCCTATATTGCCAGTGAAGAATCAGCAATTCGTGTGATAGAACCTGAAGTCGAAAATGTGTGGGCACCGGCAGGCGGAGAACCCGTCATTATTCGTGTAAAGGAAGGTGCTGAATAATGAGTATAGAATTCATTAATCCTGAATTTGAAGTCGTCCGTGATATGACAAGGTGCACCAACTGCGGACTGTGTGAAAAACAGTGTGCAAACGGGGTACATAGATTTAATTCTGTTACCAAAAAATTAGAAAGCGATGAAACCAAATGTGTGAATTGTCAGCGATGTGTCGCATTCTGCCCGACAAGAGCTATCAAAATAGTGAAGAATCCCTGCAGAATCAGTGATAATTCGAACTGGCCGAATGATACGGTAAATGAAATTATCAAACAGGCTAACAGTTCCGGAGTTCTGCTTTCCTCAATGGGCAATCCCAAACCGAATCCCGTTTACTGGGACAAGATACTTATCAATGCTTCCCAAGTGACAAATCCTTCGATTGATCCGCTCAGAGAACCGATGGAAACCAGAGTCTTTCTTGGCAGCAAATCTTCATCGATAAAGTATGACGAGAACGGTAATATCATAACCAAGCTGAATCCTCTGCTTGAACTCTCAATGCCTGTGATGTTCTCAGCAATGAGCTATGGATCGATCAGCTACAATGCCCATGCTGCTTTAGCTATGGCAGCAACTGATATTGGAACGATGTACAACACCGGTGAAGGTGGTTTACACGAGGATTTCTATAAATACGGCAGCAATACGATAGTACAGGTAGCATCCGGCAGATTCGGAGTACATGAAGCATATCTTAATGCCGGTGCAGCAATAGAGATAAAAATGGGACAGGGAGCAAAACCTGGTATTGGGGGACATCTGCCTGGTGCAAAAATTGTTGGAGATGTATCCAGAACACGAATGATACCCGAAGGATATGATGCCATTTCTCCTGCTCCTCATCATGATATCTATTCAATTGAAGATCTAAGGCAGCTGGTTTATTCACTCAAGGAGGCGACAGACTACAAGAAGCCGATTATTGTTAAGGTTGCAGCTGTTCATAATATAGCTGCAATAGCAAGCGGAATAGCCAGAAGCGGAGCAGATATTATAGCTATCGATGGATATAGAGGCGGAACAGGTGCTGCTCCCACCAGGATTCGTGATAATGTAGGTATTCCGGTTGAATTGGCTCTCGCCGCTGTTGATCAGAGATTACGTGAAGAAGGAATTAGAAATACTGTGTCTCTGGTAGCCGGAGGAAGTATCAGAAATGCTTCGGATGTGGTTAAAGCTGTGGCTCTTGGTGCAGATGCCTGTTATATTGCTACTTCTGCGCTGATTGCGATGGGTTGTCATTTATGCAGATCGTGCCAGACCGGAAAATGCAACTGGGGAATTGCTACTCAGCGTCCTGAATTGACCAGTCGTCTCGACCCTCAGATAGGACACACACGTCTTATGAACCTTTTGTTGTCATGGAATTCTGAAATAAAAGAAATGATGGGTGGAATGGGAATTAATTCAATTGAAGCGTTATGTGGCAATCGTCTGATGCTCAGAGGAATCGGACTTACAGAAAAAGAATTACAGATTCTTGGAATATCCCACGCAGGAGAATAAACATGATTATAGATGCCTACAATCTTGACTATCGATCATTAAATGATGCCCTTCGAAATACTAAGGAGTCATGTGAAATTATCAATTGCTGCGGTCAGCGTTATATCGGCGCCGGAATGTCAGGAAAAAATATCAGTATAAATGGTATTCCAGGCAACGCTCTGGGTGTATATCTTAACGATTCAGTCATTACCGTTAATTCAAATGCTCAGGATGCAGTTGGGGATACCATGAACGACGGAAAGATAATTGTTAATGGAAATATAGGTGACACTGCAGGATA
>JAEESL010000107.1 GCA_016286345.1 Dehalococcoidales bacterium
TTTAAGATTTTATCGACATCAATAAAATCTTAAAGTAGAACTTAAAGATAATCCTTTGTTCTGCAAAATCTTAAATACGTTTTGTTGCGAATAAATGATTGAAATTTACCACACCGGGCCTTTGTTTTTTCTGGGGTCAAGCGAGGGTCAAAAAATCAAGAAAACACCCTCAAAAGCCCTAAAATAAAGGGCATTGTTTTTAAGTCAGCAGAGTGCCGTGACAGACCATTAAAACTTTTATCATGCGTTAAAATCCCCGTTAAATATGAATTGAACGGGGATTTTATAGCAGATGCTCCAGAGCGCTACAGATTGGTGTGGCAGGACGAATGATAAAGAATGATAAAAGATAGTAAAAATGATAAAAGAAGTACTCCGTTTAGTATTAGTGAGTCTTATGAAAGAAATCTTCTGAAAAAGATGGATACATATCGCGAGGAAACAAATTCCCGAAAAGCATTGAAATTAGTAATGATATGTGCAGAAGGCATAGATGGTATTGCGTACACAGAACATATTTCCCGCACTTTAACTTTGGATGATTTGTTTAATTGATTGTTTTCCTCATTTAAAGTTATTACATTCAGCCGTTTACGGCAATCCACTCGCCATCAATTAATTCATAATAATGAGTACCACTTATACGGTATGTCCCTTCAGACCCATAGGCATTTGCGTTAAGGACGGAAGTATATGTGATACTCCCTTTATCTCCGGCAATTTCGATCACCGGATCCTCGATCCCAATCAAAAAGTAAATGAGATAACCGTTATCAATATCATCAAAGTACTCCTCCCTTGATTGAGTCTTTCCGCTCATATGAGTAAACGTCTTGTCTTCGGATACTATCTCACGAAGTTTATCGATATCTGCATCGGTCATTGCCTGACAATACTCGGCCTGACGGTACAAAAGCGATTGCTCTTCAGGATCAAGAGAATCTATATCGATGCCGGTAATCTCAACATTAGCAAATATCGAAAAATCATATTCTTCCATTGTCTTAGTTTCCTTCTGAATGCTTTCTTCTGAGTTTTTTCCGAATGAAATAGCGCTTTCTTCAACGGCCGGTTCTTCCCTGACCGGTGATTCTGTTTCTACAGTAGCCATGGCCCTGTGACAGGCACAAAACATGATCACGCAGCCAAACAACAGTACCGGTAAAATCAACTTTTTCATTTTTCAAACTGCGGATGCCAGGAAGCAAACTGAACGAGCTGTTCATCAGTTCTGTGATAATACCTCTGGTCCTTATCAAGCTTTGCGATCTCAGACATCTCTTCATCTGTAAGAGTGAAGTCAAGGATATTCAGATTGTCCCTTATGTGATCTGTGTTCTTGCTTCCCGGGATAACGACAAAGCCCATTTGAGTATGCCAGCGGAGGATGATCTGTGCAGGCGTCTTCCCGTATTTCTGTCCCAATGCGGCAAAGACGGGCTCCTGAATAAGGGATTTATCTCCATGACCCAGCGGATACCAGCTCATCAGCCTGATATCATACTTGTCCAGGGTTTTCCGGAGCTCCTGCTGAGTATAGTACGGATGAGCTTCAACCTGGATGAACTGGGGAATGATTTCCCATTTGGTTTCCAGTTCTTCGATGTATTTGCCTTCGAAATTGGAGATGCCGATCGACTTGACTTTCCCTTCCTTGTAAGCCTTTTCCAGCTGGCGGTATCCTGCAAGCCAGTTTCCTGCAGGCTGATGGATGTAGAGCAGATCTATATAGTCAACACCCAGACGCTCCAGAGTTTCATTTACAGCATTGTTGTTTTCATATTCGCTTGGCCATAGCTTTGTGGACAGGAATATTTCCTCCCTGGGCACGCCGCTTTCGCGCATGCCACGCCCTACTGCACGCTCATTCACATAGGCATTGGCGGTGTCAATCAGGCGATAGCCCATCTTCAGCGCTTCGCGCACACTGTTCTGTGCATCGGCGGGAGACAGCATATAGGTTCCGATACCAACTACGGGGCAAGATAAACCGTTGTTCAGCTTGATGTTCTCCATGATGTGATCCTCCTTTAATTATGGGCAATCCATTGCCCGTCTGTTTTTGTGAAGCGCGTGCTGACAGGCAGCGTCCAGCTCCCGGACGCGCCGTAGACTTTTGCGGTAAGAGTAACGGAGGCTGTCAGAGTGGCTTCATTTCCGTTTACGCTGATTTTAGGGTTCTTTATATCATAGGCATAATAGTTCAG
>JAEESL010000108.1 GCA_016286345.1 Dehalococcoidales bacterium
CAAAATCAAGACGAATACTCGGCCACAACTTATGCACACAATCGTTTCAACCGCAAAAGGAGATATGTAGTGAAAGAATACTATCAAAGAGTTTCAGATAAAGTGCTGATGGATCATTTAGAGTCCAAGGGAGCAGTGCTGATTGAAGGGGCTAAATGGTGCGGAAAAACAACCTCTGCAAAACATATTGCAAAAAGTGTCATAGAAATGGATCGCCCTGATATGACGGAACAATACCAGCAAATGGCTAGAATTAAGCCCTCGAATCTTCTTGAGGGAGAGGTTCCCCATTTGATTGATGAATGGCAGATTGCAACGAATATCTGGAATGCAGTTCGTTATGAGGTTGACCGCAGAGGTGAATTCGGTCAGTTTATACTCACCGGTTCTTCTGTTCCTGCTGATTTGGATGATACTATGCACACAGGTACGGGTCGTATCGTTCGAATGCGAATGAGGCCAATGTCACTGTTTGAATCCAGAGATTCAAGCGGACAGGTGTCATTAATGGATTTGTTTGACGGGAAAGAAATATCTGCCATTGATAATCACAGTATTGAAGATATCGCTTTCCTGATTTGCCGGGGAGGCTGGCCGGCTGCTTTGAATCATACTGAGAAAGTCGCATTAAGGCAGGCTTTCGACTATTATGATGCAGTCGTTAATGACGACATTTCAAGGGTGGACGGTTTGAAAAGAGATTCGGAGAGAACAAAGCGCATTATGAGATCCTATGCCAGAAATGTATCAACGCAGGTTTCTCTGGAAACAATCAGAACAGATGTGATAAGTAATGATATAGAAACGTTCGACAAGGAATCGCTTTATGGATATCTGAATGCTCTGAAGAGGATTTTTGTAATCGAGGACTCTCCTGCATGGAATCCTAATCTGCGTTCCAAGACAGCGATACGCACTTCAGATACAAGGTATTTTGTTGATCCTTCGGTGGCGTCGGCTGCACTTGGAATCGGTCCCTTAGATCTGGTCAATGATCTGGAGCTTATGGGTTTAATATTTGAAAACATGTGCGTCAGGGATCTCAGGATATATGCAGATGCATTGGATGGAAATGTTTATCACTACAGAGATAAAACAGGTCTTGAATGTGATGCTGTAATTCATTTGAGAAACGGCAGATATGGATTGATTGAAGTGAAACTTGGCGGAGACAAACTGATCGAGGAGGGCGTTGCAAGCCTTAAGAAACTGGCAGACAGAATTGATACAGAAAAAATGTCTGAACCGGCATTTATGATGGTTCTATGCGGAGTGGCACCATTTGCCTATAAGAGGGAAGATGGAGTCTATGTTGTTCCGGTTACATGTCTTAAGGACTGAAGGGGTCTTGGCAATGAAGGCATTAGCAAATGCATACTTTATTATCGGAACAGCATATGCAGGAAAATCGACAATGATCCGGCTGCTGGCTGAGAAGTATGAAGGTATACTCTGCGAAGAGAATTACCATGACAGATTTTTTCCGAATCTGAACAAAGATGAATATCCATGCCTGCGCTATACAAGAGATCTGGATGACTGGCATGAATTCATTCGGAGAACACCGGAAGAGTATGCAGCCTGGATCGATGGTGTGGCCAAAGAATGTGAAACACTGGAACTGAGAATTCTGCCGGAATTGTGTAAGCAGGGAAAGCCGGTATTCGTCGATACGAATATTTCCGCAGAAACTCTGAAGAAGATCGCTGAACCGGATCATGTTCTGGTAATGCTTGCCGATCCGGACATTTCTGTGCGCCGGTTTTTTGAAAGACCTGACCGGGAGAAGCAATTTCTGTATCGGCTGATCATGGAAGAGCCGGACCCGGAAAAGGCAATGGAGAATTATCGGAAAGGGCTCATGCTGATCAATTCGTGGGAAAGGTATGAACATTTTCTGAGTGCTGGATTTCCTGTGATCCTGCGGGATGATAACAGAAGTATTGAGCAGACACTAAAAATGGTTGAAGAAGCTTTCGGGCTCAGCCGGTAAATTAACGTTAACTTGGCCCGGTGGATCAGTTTGCCACTACTGTTCACATCGAAAGCTGTGTGCTCCTCGAGCGTGTGAGCAACAGAAAAGCGGATTCTTATGTGAAACTGACCCAATAAAGCAGGACATTGACCCGATAAATGACCCAATAAATACTGTAGAGCTTAGTGAAAGAGAGAAAAAGATAATTGAACTATTGAGACTGGAT
>JAEESL010000109.1 GCA_016286345.1 Dehalococcoidales bacterium
ATACTCATATTCCCCGACAATGCTACAAGGATTTTCCGGTTCTTCTCCGTCAGTCTCGTCAGCCAAAACCAGTGACGGCACAGAACCGGCGAACATGGTCATACTTAGCAACAGTGCAGCAATCTTCTTTCTTTTCATACATACCTCCGAAAAAGCCCTTGCAAGGCATCTTATGCCTTACAAGGACTCTGTTCATTTAATCAAGATCGACAGCAATGTGTGATTAACGTCTTGCATAGTTAGCTTTCTGTTGATCGTCATGCCTGTCAAACCCCAAAATTTTTATCTATGAAATTATAGCACATATATTAAAAATTCATGCGACAGTTTTTGAAATGAACACTCACAATTCTATATTTTTCACGTTTTCAGTGTTTGAATCTTTTGCTTCCGTTTTTCCGGTCTTTTAAAACGGCTTATGAATACCAGCGCTAAAATACTTGCCAAGCTTGCGATCAGCGACAGGATCCAGAGAAGAGGCATGTGGAACTGTACGTGTACGGTTCCTTTTGTATTCTGAGGAAGTGTCAGTCGGATACAGTTGTTATTTCCGTTCTCTATCGGTATCTCATGCACACCATCAATTTCTGCGCGGTAATATGGATAATTGAATAAAGGAAGATCTATAGATCCGCCATTTTCAGTCTCATATGTAAAATCGATGGTAGTCCCGTCCTTTGAATAATCCGAGATCGTAACATTCCCGCCGATGGAATAATCAGGTGAAACGTCAAAATAATCCGTGTCTGCTATCAGATATTCATCGAGACTGCACCACTTGGAATAAAGTGCACTGGAATCAAAGGAAAACCTTGCATATGTCTTTTGCGTATTTGCCGTAAATGAATAGATGATGCCCGGAAGGATAAATACAGCCAAAAGACATATGCGTGCACATTTATGGCTTTTCTTATCTCCTGAAATACGCGAAAAGATCTCGCAGATCATAGCAGTTGCAATTACTCCTGTAATTGACAGGAATCTCCAGACGAATTGTATGCTCGCGACAGGCATAGTGAGTAATCTGATCTTTATGATTTGATTCCACGGGAAGAACGGAGTACCCGCAAAGATAAACAACACTGCAAGAACAAGAAGCAGGTTGAATGAAACCCGGGATTCACACTTGTTTTCAGTTTTAGCATTATCGTGATCACCCAGAAGGGTCTTCCTGAAACGGAAGATTGAAGCAATGATCAGTACAAATAACATCTGGATCGTTGCAAATGTTATCAGGTGACCGTCAAAAGGATCCATGATCTGATATACGAAAACAGCCACGTTCGTTATGGAATTATTCATTACAGCAATCCGGCAAGCGGATGAGAAATCAATGAACGGAACAACGAATGACAGATTAGCCAGCAGGACCCACACTGCCGACACGGTCAAAGAGAGTATCCTTCTCTTGGTAAAGGTCCTTCGGGGACTTCCGATCAGCAGTGCAAAAACCATGACCATAGCCAACTCGCATGTAATCAGATGTGTCTGCAATATCCCTGTAAACCCTATCACAAACATGATCCGTGACTTAATGAAATCATCATTCCAGAGAAGATAAACGGCATAGAACAGATATGGCAGAAACGCCATCGCACAGAATTCCCCTATCGCCGCCCTTTGATACAGATCGATAAATCTGAAAAGAAGGAATGAATAGAAGATCGAGGAATAGCATCCGATCTTCCCGCCATACATCCTGCTGAAGCAGAAATAAGCCGAAAAAACCGTGAGAAGATGAATAAGGAAAACAAAGAGCTTATAAGAACTCTGCATATCTATTCCGGCAATGTTAAAAACTGCAGGGAAATATAAAAGGACATCCCCATAGAAAACACCGACCGGATATCCGTGTCCGTTATACCAGTTCTGCTGGAGCTTGACCCAGGGTATTCCTCTCAAGATACCATCTCTGATCCCGTATATCCTGTTCATATGGAAGAACAAGTCATCACCAAAGGTCATATACCCTGTCGGCCATATCATAAACAAGGACATTACGAGAGAAGCGATCAGCAAAACAATGTATATCTTTCTTTTTTCCGGGTATCTGATCATAAAGAAAACAAACAGATCCGCCAGAAAACAGAATAAAGCCCACGTTGCTATCCGCGCAGCAATTACGGCACCGGCAGGAACAGGATCAACTGCTCTTTCTATAATAAGTCTCTCAACAGTGAAACCTTCATTATCCTCAGCAC
>JAEESL010000110.1 GCA_016286345.1 Dehalococcoidales bacterium
CGAAGCAGTCTCCGTAATCTCAAAGTTGATCCTGTCCGGATTGATCTTATACTCATCAAGGATATCCTTGATCTTATCCGCCATGTTAGACTGCATGCACTGAACGACTGAGAGGTTTACTTCCACGAATTTGATACCTGTGTTTGCGATATCTCCTTCCGATATAAATCTGCAGACATCCTTGATCACAAATTCACCTATCTGCAGAATGCTTCCGCTCTTCTCGGCCGCAGGGATAAACAGTGCCGGGGAGATGAATCCGAGCTGTTCATCCTTAAGTCTGATAAGTGCTTCCGCAGATACAAACTTATCATCCTTGGTTGAATAGATGGGCTGGTAATACATCTCGAACCTGTTGTTCTTGATGGCATCGGTTATGATCCTGTCCAGATTATTCTTAACAACGAAATCCTTCTCCGGAGCCATCTCCGAATATCTTACGTATTTATTCAGAGGAACGGCACTGTCAAATGTTTCGGACAGCTTTACCAGCTGCTTATCATTGCTGATCTCATTGGGAATAACAACTCCGCATATGGCAAAATCCAGTTTCAGTCTGATACCGTCAACAACGAAGAGATCTCTTAATTTGGGGATCATCTCTCCCGCAGTTTTCTCGATCTCATCCAAATGATACTTTCCACGGACCACATATGCGAACAATCCATTCTTAAGGTAATACAGATTAATATCATCGCTGCGATAGTCCTTCAGCATATCGTAGAAATTATCGGAGATTGCCTTCAGAAGATCTATATACATCTCATATCCGAGAGTAGCCCTGATGGATGCAATGTTTTGAAGTTTGCCGAACATGACATAAGCGTCATCTTTCGCTTCATAAAGATTTCTGGCTGCTCTTCTGAACGCGGTGTAAGACCTCGCCCCTGTCTCCATATCAACATTCTCTTCGGGACTGATGACAAAGAAACTGAGCACAAGGGCCGTTATCGCAAATCCGAACATCTGCGCCAATATTTCGGGATGAATCATCTGAACATTGAATGCGATGATATTGATGGGAAATACCACCATCATCGCTGCATATTTAACCTTATCCAGGCTCTTATGTAAGAAACAATGGGTAATAAGAATGAATGCAAAGAACACATAGTAATATCCGATAGCGATGACCATCCACAGATAAGGACCTCTGTTGTACTGGACGTCAATGCCCGATCTTGTGTAATCAAACAATATATGAGTTCGGAAATTGATCGCGAGAATAACAAGCTCTGCAACAACGGGTAATCCATAGCAGATCGCATAGAACGGAGTCCGCACTATTCTGCGAAAAGTCCCGGTCATTCTTCCGACCATATGAATATACATTGCATAGCTGATAACATTCAGAAAATTATAGATACTGCATACGATCTCTCTGAATAGAATCGAATCCGAAAGAGGATGAAGAAAACGTAATGGAGCCGATCTTAAAACATCGGTAACAGACAGAACAAGAAGAATAACGACATACTTAACAAACGCCTGATTATCACGTCCCCTGTTCATTCTTCTGAAGATAAGTGACGCTAAGAGCGCTGACAGTACAAAAATTGCTGCAACATCCAGGTAGTAAACTCGATACATTTTGTCCCCTAAAAAATATATAGAATTCCCCCCGATCATTATCACACAACCGGGGGGATTATATCTATTGTAAATAATACGATTTTTAGGGTACTTTTTTCGGCAAAATCACATATCGTTTCTCTCTGTGATCAGATTGTCGTCAAGCAGGTTCATGACCGCTTCTTCAAGGCGTCTTCCGTTTACCGGCTTGGATACGAAATCATCAAAGCCCTGTCTCAGATATTCTTCTCTTGCACCGGAAAGCGCATTGGCAGTTATGGCGATGAAAGACGTGCTCGCATTCTTTACTCTTTCTATCTGCCTTGCACGTCTCAGGGCTTCGACTCCGTCCATATCAGGCATGATGTGATCGAGAAGGACCACGTCATAGCTTGTTCTGGTAAGTTCCTCCAGCATCTGTTTTCCGCCGGATACCTGATGAGTTATAACGCTCGTTTCCTTGAGGAGCATCGCTTCGAGAACACGGTTGATATCATTATCATCAACTATGAGAACCTTGGCCTCGGGAGCTTTGAAAAGAGGCCCCTCATGAGCCTTCTCTCCGTACGAGGGATTATCAACATCCTCAT
>JAEESL010000111.1 GCA_016286345.1 Dehalococcoidales bacterium
TTCCACCCCGTATGGGGAACGTTTAAGGAGGCCTTGTATGGCATTTTTCAACAGTGCAGTCGGTGTACTGCAGACTCTTGTCGTGGCACTCGGTGCCGGTCTTGGTATCTGGGGTGCGATCAACCTGCTGGAGGGTTACGGCAACGATAACCCCGGTGCCAAGTCCCAGGGCATGAAGCAGCTGATGGCTGGCGGTGGTGTCGCCCTCATCGGTATCACTCTGGTACCACTTCTTTCCGGTCTGTTCGGCTGATCAAGCCGGAAAGGGATGCGGGATCCGTCCCGCATCATACATAGTCGGTGACATCCTTGAGCTGCAGGGAGAATCGACTACAATGGAACTAACGATAGGAGGACTCTGCGATGTTTTTGATAAAACTGATTGGGAAAATACTTCTGCTGCCGGTTGTACTGCTCCTCGCTATCCTCCGGTTGCTGGTTAAGATAGGGATGGAAGTCTCTTCTTTCATTCTCGGTGCTCTGATGCTCATCGTGTTCGGCTGCATCATCTTTACCATAGTTCAGCACACCTGGAACTCCATGGCGATTCTGATTGTGATGGAAGTCTTTCTGGTCCTGATCACTGCTGGAACCGGAGTGATTGAAGGCATATTACAGATGGTCAGTGAGAGCCTGGGCGGTTTCATGAGATCATGAGCCGCCTTCTTTTTATGGGAATGTCACAGCAAATTCAAAAACCTGTGTTATACTACACACGCGTCGGGAGTGAAAACAGGACAAATCGTCATTTTACAAGGTTAACATTTTATTTGTATTCAGTTTTTCAAAACCTCTTGACTGTGCCCTTAGGGGTTAGCTTATAGTTTACGAGGAGGTGATGATTATGTATATCCATGAAGCAGCTGAATTGTCTGGAACAACGAAGAAAGCAATTGAATACTATTGCATGAAAGGCCTATTAAGTCCGCGGTTTTCAGAGAATGGATACAGGATTTTCTCTGAGGAAGATGTTGCTTGTCTGAAAAAGATTTCAATGTTACGAGGTCTGGGAGTATCTGTCGATGATATCCAGGAGTTACTCAATGGAAATGACGATGCCGCCCTTCAGAGAATAATTGAAAAACATGAAACTGTACTTCAAAGAAAAAAAGAACAGAATGAACTTTTGAAAGAGCTCGCAGCATCATTAGATTGGGATTCAATGTATCTCAAAGTGGCTGCCGCTGAAAGCAGGCAATCTGTCACAGACAGACTGATGGGTGCTTTTCCGGGATTCTGGGGCAAGTACCTGTCACTTCATTTCGGACAGTTCTTACAGGACCCTGTCCGGACCAATGATCAGGAGATTGCTTTGCATGAGATCTGTGAATATCTTGATAGCGTACAACTTGAAATACCGGAAGAACTGAAGGACTGTCTTGATGAGATGAATTTTGAAGCCAACCGTCAGATGTTCCATAAAGTAGATGCAACACTGTCTGAAGTTGTGGATGATCCTGAAAACTGGCTGAAAAACAACAAGGAAATTATCGATCAATATCTCGAGTTTCAGAAAACAGATGAATACCAAAACTCTCCAGGGGCTAAACTCAAGGAACTGCTAAAGAGATTCAATCAGGAAAAGGGGTACAACAGTATTTTCATTCCTGCGATGAGAAGACTCAGTCCTGCCTATGATGAGTATCTGATGAAGCTTCAGAAAGCTGATCAGATCTTTTTGCAACAATATCAGCAATGAACAGATTCTTGTTCCGAGGTTTGCAGAAAACAGATATATTCCTATTTTGCCGGAATCGAACAATCAAACATGCCATTACATAGCCGGAGGCTGACACGCAAATCAGTCCCCGGCTTTTTCATGCCCTTTTCCTGCGGCATAGGTGCACATGCGCTGCAGGAGGAGGGCTTTTTCATTATCACCCGCCTCAGGCGGAGCAAACAAAGGAGGAAACGTTTTATGGCATTTTTCAACAGTGCAGTCGGCGTACTGCAGACACTCGTCATCGCTCTCGGTGCCGGTCTTGGCATCTGGGGTGCGATCAACCTGCTCGAAGGATACGGCAACGATAACCCCGGTGCCAAGTCCCAGGGTATGAAGCAGCTGATGGCTGGCGGCGGTGTCGCTCTGATCGGCGTCGTACTGGTGCCTCTGCTTTCCGGTCTC
>JAEESL010000112.1 GCA_016286345.1 Dehalococcoidales bacterium
ACGCTGTTTACAGTCCTGTATTTTACGGGAATGAGAGTGGGAGAATTAGTAGCTCTGCAGTGGAAGAACATCGACTTCGATGCCGGGGAATACGGTACAGGCATCATCTACATCGTAAATTCCATCAACCATAAGGAATCCAGGGAAAACGTCATGGCCAGGATCAAGGCCAGAAACCTGGAGTTGAAGAACAGAAACTCCGAAAGAGAGATCTCCATGTGGGCCTACTACAGAGGCATCCTGCTGGATTACAAGAAGTCCTACAGATACTATTACAAGACCACATATAAGCGAATGGAGGACATGTTCGTGTTCCCAAACATCACTGCAAGAGATATCCATGACAGAACAGGATATCAGAGACAGACCAACATCCTCAAGGAACTTAACAGAACTACTGAAAAGCTTGGCATCAACAAGCTGGACAGCCAGATGTTCAGACACGGCTGCGCACATTACCTCTGTGATGTTAGACTGATATCTGTATCGGAAGCACATTACTATTTTGGCCATAGAGATTCTGAAATGATCAACGAAGTATATGCCAAGGCCAATGCCAGACAGAGAAGACACAGAGTCGATGCTGCACTGAAGGATCTTATTACCGAAAAGCCTACCAAGGACATGTCAGAGATGATCATCGACATTTCCGACCGTCCTGAGCTGAGAGAAAAGCAGAAAGTAGCTGTCTATGAGAGAGAACTTGCTCAGATCAGGGCATGCATTAAGAAGCATCAGTTCTATTATCACTATGACAAGGATACCGAGAGTACCATCGAACAGATACTGGAAGACTATCCGGAGTTTAAGGAGCAGATTGGATTTATCCTAGATAAGGAGTGATACCGGCAGCATGGAAGACAAGACTTTTGTGATCCCGAAGCTGAAAGGATTTAAAAAGGACAGCAATGGCAAGATCGTTCCGGTACTCAGCAGAAGATCATCTGAAAGGATCCAATATCCTCAAGTCATCAGCAATCTTGTGAACTATGGTGGTTTTCATCTTATCCTGGCAACAGAAAGAAACCCATTCACAGCCTTAACTGCTTTCACATCCGGGATGGGGTTAGCTTATATTGATGATGATCTGAAACTGTGTGAACCGTTTGGCTTCAACAGAATGAAAGGTAAGACCTTTGTCGGCATCTGTATCGAAGACTGGGATGAATTCAAAGATGATATTACATCCAGAAACAGTAGATATGACAGATTTTTAGAAAAAAGAAGATGAGGATTGATAAATCTATAAAAACAATTAGGGAATGGGTCAATATGAAAATCTATGTACTTTCTATACAACGCACAATATTCTGTGGAACCAGATTTATCACTATGATTGGTATAATCAAATGAGAAATTATATTATTTCAATTTATGGTTCAACTGGTTTATATCAGATGAATACTTCGAAAGTATATTCATATCTCGTGAATAATGGGTTCACTGTTGGAAACTATGTTGCTACTGGTAGCATGACATATAATGGAGTAGTATCTAGAATAAATAATGGGTATTATATTTTTTGTAATGCTAGTAATACATCTGGAGGACATGCTTTCACTATTGTCGGATATACATCAACTGGCTTGACGAAATATGTTGACCCATATGATGACGATATACTCACTTCATCAGGCGATTCTTATACTTATCCAGGATATTATGGAGGAACATATGATTGGGATAGAGGCTATATATCGACGATTCAGGAATATTAGTCTGATTACAGTAATAGTATTACTTTTATTTTCAGGATGTTCAGATTCAAAAAAAGAAATGAGCGCTTATGTGCTTACTCCTACTCAGCAGAAACTGTATCTTAATCTTTCCAAAGAAGATACGGATGAGATAAAAGGAATAATCGATCTGTTCACAAGTAATAATAAAGAGTGTGATCCTGTTACCGGAGGAATACCATTCTATGTTGAGTATGATAACCTCACATATATGATTACCGCGAGTGTCATCAGCATCAGAAAAGACAATGAATGGAAAACCTACGAATCAAAGATAACCAGCGACGAAGCTGTAGATTATACACTGGCTATAGTAAGGATCTGTCAGAAGACATATCCCGGAATGCTTCTTGATGTAATGGAAACATTTGGTGAAGCGGTTGAAA
>JAEESL010000113.1 GCA_016286345.1 Dehalococcoidales bacterium
ATTCTTCTCGAATCTTGCCTGACAGTCCTCACACATTGTTGCAACGTGAGGTCTGAAATAATCCTTGAGCAGCTTGTTATATTCGCCTCGGCATGCGGGACATCCGATGGAATTGATGTGCAGTGCTATATTCTTAAGTCCCATCTTCTTGAAGAAGACGTCAACAACCGAGATGATCTCAGCATCGATATCAGGACCTGCGGCACCGAAAGACTCAAGGCCGAACTGGTGAAACTCACGCATTCTTCCCTTCTGCATCTTCTCATAACGGAAAGCCGTGATGTTATAGAAAAGTCTTACCGGTGAAGGAAGGCTCGTCATTCCGTTCTCGATAAAACTCCTGACAACACCTGCCGTGCCTTCAGGTCTTAATGTTATGCTCCTGCCGCCTTTGTCCTCAAAGGTGTACATCTCTTTGGTAACAACATCCGTGGTGTCACCGACGCCTCTTTGAAAAAGATCGGTCTGCTCGAATGTCGGGATCCTTATCTCCTCATAGCCGAAGGAATGGCATACATTTGCAAAAGTCTTTTCTGCGATCTGCCAGTTGTGTATCTCTGAAGGAAGTATGTCCTTCGTTCCCTTCTGCGCTGCGTATCTCATACTTTTCTCCTAAATCTTTTAAATAACAAGATATTATAGCACAAATAAAATTACTTGCTTGCAAGGGATAAACAAAACTGCATATCCGTTTACATAAGAGTTTTGTCTTTTTAGCGGGGGCACTATTAAATGTTTTCGGATTTTCGATAAAAATACATATATTTGGCCCGATTCTATTAAAAAAGTTTATTTTTCAGGGCGATAGATTATATAATCAGAACTATCATCCAAAGGAGGAATAGGGAAATGAAAAAATCTCTGGTAAAAAAAGTGCTTTCTTTTGTGCTCTCATCAGGCATCCTGTTAGGCGGCGGCATCAGCGTTCTGGCTGATGAAAGGTCACCCGAAGGTTCAGACGTCATTGAAGAGGAAGAGGATATAGTATCTGAAGATGCGGCAGCGTACGGATCCGGCCTTTCAGAAATTCCTATCAATTCAACTTACTTCCCCGATGAGACATTCAGAAATCTCCTTAAGCAATCCAAATATGACTCGGACGAAAACGGTTATCTGTCGGAGGAGGAGATCGACTACATATGGAAGCTCGATCTGTATGATATGAATATATCATCACTTAAAGGTATCGAGTACTTAACCAATCTTCGCGAGCTTTATACCGTGGGAACAGATCTGCTCTCGATCGATATATCCGCGAATCCCGGACTGAAGCTGGCTTATCAGACCGGAGAGATGGAAGAAATCGGCGACTACGCAATAGATTATATGTGCTATGACAAATCCTGGCTTTACCAGTACCGCTCAATTACCGTTGACAATTCAACCATGGTCACCTGCTATAAGGGTTTTGGCTGGAACAGGGGTTCCAAAGGCTGGTGGTTCAAATATGCTGACGGTTCTTATCCGAAGGACTGTCTGAAAAATCTTGGCGGATTCTTATACTGCTTTGACGAAGAAGGTTATTGCATTACCAACACTTGGAAAGAGATCGACGGTGAATGGTACAGATTTGGCAGCGATGGAGCAGCTTTGTTCGACTGGCAGAAAATAAACGGCAAATGGTATTCCTTTAACATAAGTTATCAAATGCATCATGACTATTATCTTGTCAGTTACATTCCGGCTTTCGCAGGCGAGGAATTGAAATATGAAGTCTATTATTTAGACAGCGACGGTGCCATGGCGACCGGCTGGCAGTACATCCGTGGCGAATGGCGTTACTTTAACAGCAGCGGTGTAATGCAGACAGACTGGGTAAACGTTTCGGGCAAGTGGTATTATTTCGAGAAAGGTAAAAAAGAAGAAAACGTTAAAATGATCACCGGCTGGAAACAGATAGACGGCACATGGTATTACTTTAAATCATCAGGCGCTATGGCCGAGAACGAATACTGCAACGGTTACTGGCTTAATTCAGACGGTTCATGGACATATAAGCATGTCGCTTCATGGAAACAGAATTCCAAAGGCTGGTGGTATGGTGATGACACCGGCTGGTATGCAAAGAATGAGACCCTGACGATTA
>JAEESL010000044.1 GCA_016286345.1 Dehalococcoidales bacterium
TCCTCTTCTGTAAGAGGTTTACGATCCTTGTAGATCTTAAGATTGCTTTCAAGCTGATCCATACTTGTCATACCGGATAATGTCATGTATGCATTATCCATTTCCTGAACAAATCTGAAGCACCAGTCAGCATTGCTGTATTCAGGATTCAATTTTTTCAGCTGATCTGATTGCTCTTCGTTAAGTTTTGCAAGTCTACCACCCCTGACGGGTTCCATGATCCATACTTTCAGACCATAACTTGAAACAAGGTCATATTTCTCCCTGGATTTCTGAAGTGTCCAGTCAACATAGTTTATCTGGAGCTGGCAGAATTCGACATATTCTGCATATTTATCAAGAAAAGCTTTTAAAGTGGCAAGGTCACCATGAGAAGAGAAACCGAGATGTCTGATACGCCCGCATTTTTTCTGTTCAACTAAATAGTTCACAATATCCCATTTGGGGTCCAGATAAACATCCAGAGAGCCCTCAGTGACATTGTGGAGTAAATAGTAATCGAAGTATTCGACCTGACATTTTTTCAACTGTTCTTCAAAGACAGGAGCAGGAGTATGGTCGTCACATATCTGATGACCAGGGAATTTATCTGCAAAGAAAAATGAATCCCTTGGATACTTCTTGAGTATCTTGCCGGCAACCAGTTCGCTTTTTCCTCCATGGTAAGGATATGCTGTATCAAAATAATTGATACCTGAATGATATGCCCTGTCGATCATTTTCTCGGTCAGTTCTTCATCTATTGAACCATCTTCTCTGACAGGCAGACGCATTAGACCAAAGCCAAGCTGGGAAAGCTTGTCTCCCTTGAAATCTTTGTACAACATTGTCACCCTCCGGGGAATTATTTACTATTGACCAGAGACATGAATTCAGCACGAGTGGTCGGATTATTCTTGAAAGCACCTCGTAATGCTGAAGTGATAACTCTCGAACCCGGTTTCTTGATACCACGCATGATCATGCACATGTGTTCTGCTTCAATAACAACTGCAACTCCAAGAGGAGCTAGTCCGTCATTGATGCAGTCTGCAATTTCGCTGACCATTCTTTCCTGTATCTGAGGTTTTCTTGCAATAAGATCAACGACTCGTGCAATCTTGCTTATACCGACTACTCTTCCCTGTTCATTGGGGATATAGCCGACATGTGCAACGCCATGGAAAGGCAGGAGATGATGCTCGCACATTGAATAAAACGGAATATCTCTTACAACGATCATTTCATGATGACCGAGTTCAAAGCCAACCTTAAGTTCATCAACCGGATTGGCAGTAAGACCTGCAAAAATCTCTTCATACATCTCTGCGACTCTTCGCGGAGTGTCGGCAAGACCTTCACGGTCAGGATCTTCGCCGATAGCGACCAACATTTTTCGTACTGATGCTTTTACAGTTTTCTGATCCATATGACTACCAACCTAATTTCTTTTCAACCTCATTCAAATCAGCAGGCATACGCATAATGCCCTGGAAATCCTTGATAGCAGTATCAGGATCCTTAAGACCGTTGCCTGTGACAATACAGACGATCTTCTTTCCGCTGAAATCAGTTCCTGATCTCTTGAGTTTAAGAAGACCGGCAAGAGGTGCTGATGATGCAGGTTCACCGAAAATGCCGACTTTTTCAGCCATCATATGATATGCTTCAAGTATCTGTTCGTCTGAAACCATACCGATTGAACCGTTTGATTCGTCTCTTGCAGCTTCTGCTTTTTTCCATGAAGCAGGATTACCGATTCGGATAGCAGTTGCGATTGTTTCAGGATGTTCAACAGGATGTCCAAGTACAATAGGAGCAGCGCCTTCTGCCTGAAAACCGGTCATCTTGGGTTTTTTGGTGGCTTTTCCGGCTTCATAGTATTCCTTGAAACCCTTCCAGTAAGCAGTGATATTTCCGGCATTGCCTACAGGGATAGCCAGGATATCAGGAGCATCGCCAAGTACATCCACGATTTCGAATGCACCGGTCTTCTGTCCTTCGATTCGATAAGGATTGATTGAGTTCACAAGAGTAACAGGATGTTTTGAAGTAAGTTCTCTGACCATATTGAGAGCCTGGTCAAAATTGCCGTCGATAGCAACGATCTTGGCTCCATGCATTATGGCCTGGGCAAGCTTGCCTAGTGCAATTTTACCTTCAGGGATAATAATGATCGCCTGCATTCCCATTCTGGCTGCATAGGCTGCAGCTGATGCACTGGTATTGCCGGTGGAAGCACACATAACAGCTTTGCTTCCGTCTTCGGCGGCTTTTGCAATGGCCATTACCATACCTCGGTCCTTGAATGAACCTGTAGGATTACATCCTTCAAGTTTGAAATACAGTTCTTCACATCCAAGTACACTTTCAAGTCTGGGGGCACGTACCAGAGGAGTATCGCCTTCACAAAGTGAAAGCATAGGAGTCTTGTCTGTTACAGGAAGATATTCCTTGTATTTGTAAAGTAAGCCGCGTCTGATGTATCCCATTTATTTAATCCTCTACTCTAATAATATTGTGGACTTTATATTTTTCTTTAAGTGCGGAAACAAAGCTTCGAAGCATTGATTCACGTGTAAGATCAGTAAGAATGGCACATTCAGAACCTTCCTGCATGATCTTGAGCGCTTTAATTCTGGATCTGTTGATCTCAGCGGTGAGATCATCTCTGGTACCGGTCACGTGAATATAGTATTTAGTGATGATGTCATCGATCGACAGAAGAGGCTTGTGCTCATGGTGAACCACCACAGGCAGGAATGAACCGCTGTTGATGACCTTTGCTGCCTTTATGACATCCCCTACTACGGACGATGATGTGGGAGCAGGTCCGGCACCCTTGCCGATAAGCGTCACATCGCCCGTAAGATCCCCGTTGATTATTGCCGCGTTAAATACTTCATTAACGTTGGAAAGCGGGTTTATTTCAGGAATAAATGTCGGATGTACCCTTAACTCAAGTTTATCTCTGACCTGTTTTGCAATTGAAAGCAGTTTGATGGAATAACCCATCTTCTTGGCAAAATCAAAATCTATTGAATGAAGATTTGTGATGCCTTCCCTGTAAATATCATCAGGATTTACTACAGTTCTGAATGCAAGATCCGTAAGGATCGCAAGTTTATAAGTTGCATCCCAGCCATCGATATCTTTGACAGGATTGGCTTCCGCAAAACCCAGTCTCTGGGCATCCTTCAGAGTTTCCTCGAATGACTGATTACTTTCAGTCATCTTAGTCAGAATGTAATTTGTTGTGCCGTTGATTATGGCATAGAGGCTATTAACATTATTGAGAATAAGATCACGTGAAAGAGGAGCAATGAGTGGCATACCTCCGCCAACACTGGCCTCATAGTTCAGCGTGACTTCCTTCTCATTTGCTATGTCAAGCAGTTCAATAAGATGTTTTCCGAGTACTTCTTTGTTAGCGGTGACAACATGTCTGCCTGACTCAAGAGCTTTTTTCTGATAGTCATAGGCAGGATGTTCACCGCCGATAAGTTCAATAATGATCTGAATATCATCGTCATTGAAGAATTCATCATCAGAAGTAGTGAAAATCGATCTGTCAAAGTTCCTGACAACAGGTCTTTCAAGATCCTTTTCAAGAACCTTTATTCTTTTCAGATAAACTTCAGCGCCAACTTCCTTTGAGATGATATCCTGTCTATCTTTAAGGACAGTTGCAACTTCGCTTCCGATAACTCCTATCCCAAGTAATCCTACTCCGATTTTTTTCATATTATTATCCTGTCACCTGCTTGATGATCCAGGCAGTTGTAGCATCATCGAAATCCTCGGTGATTGCATCTTTGCCGGAATTATAGAGGTCTTCCATCCATTCGTTGAGCATATTTGCAACGATGGTTGATTTATCATTTTCAGAATAAGCCTGATCGACTGAATCATTTACGACATATACCCAGTAGCAGCCTTTGCCGGAATAACCATTATGGTTAATAACATCCGAATAAGAATCCGGTTGAGTTGTTGAGAAAACGAAATCTGCGTAAATACTGGTAGTATCAGTTATCTTAACTTCAAACGACTTGCCGTCTCCAAGTGAGTACTGCTGGAAATCTTCGAAGGATTTCACTCCGCTCTTCAATGCTTTGGCAGCAGTTTCAGCATATGATTTGCTTCCGAAAACAAGAGTTGAGATCATGGCTGAATCTTCTTTCTTTGAATCCAGTCTGACAATTTCATAAACTGTTGAATATGAATAATCAGCATCTTCATACAAAGAAACATTGCCCTTCTGAGCGGCAAATATAGCATCGCCCAGTCCATTTGAACCGAATTTGATGTCGACAAGTGCTTTTGGAAGAAGTCCGATATTTGTATCTGAAGCGGTTGCAGAAACCATGGAATTTCCTGTAAGATCGTTCCACTTTGCACCATTGTTTAACTGTTCAATGACGTAATCTGCAAGTGCCTTGCTGTCTACTCCGATCAAATTGATATCACGATGCTCAGCAGTATCACCGAGCTGTGGTTCGATTATCTTTTCCTCAACCTGAGTCTGAAGAATGCTTGAACGGATCATATCGCGGTTCGCGTCAATATCTTTAAATTTATATGTTTTAATAATATCGCTTACTTCTTTTTCATCTACCGTGTAACCAAGTTCCGCAGCCTTATGTTCAAGTAATTCTGCGGTTTCCACACTGATAACTGCCTGGTTTACAAAATAAGAAGCATATGCAGGATACTGGGCACTTATGTAAGAAAGAACTTCTGAAACATACTTGGCATTGAATTCTTCATCATACACTTTGATAACGGTCTTCTTGCCGGGTTTGACATCCTTGCTGTATCCGACACCAACACCGAGACCTACAAAGATCAATACCAATGCTATAACTGCTGCAAAAGCAATATAAATCGTTTTCATACGTTTTTTTGCTTTCTCAGCACGGGAAAGAGCTTTCTTAGGCACAGCCTTTACACTTTCTTTTTCTTCTTTTGTTGCCATTTCTGACCTCTTGTTTCGAAATTAATAACAGATAAATTATAGATTTTCGCCACACTTATTACCAATTAAACAAAAAAGAGGGATAACGTGAATGTTGTCCCTCTTTATCTCGATGTATATAAATGGAAGAATTATTCTGCCTGAGCCTGTTTAACCAATGAGGCAAATGCTTCCGGATCGCGGACAGCAAGATCAGCAAGCATCTTTCGATTGATTGCAATGTTGTTCTTGTTAAGACCGTCAATAAGCTGTGAATAGCTTAAGCCGTTTGCTCGTGCTGCAGCATTGATTCTGACAATCCAAAGTCTTCGCATATCACCTTTGAGATCTCGTCGATGCTCGGTTGAATAGCGAAGTGAATGCATCATGGATTCGCTGGCTCGCTTGTAGAGTCGTCGGTTAGTTCCACGATGGCCTTTTGTTAATGAAAGGACTTTCTTATGTCTCTGATGAGCGGTTACGCCCGTTTTAATTCTAGCCATTTATTCTCCTATGCTCCATAAGGGATCAAACGAGTTACTCTCTTTCGATCTGCTCGATCCAGAGGAATCGTTGTATCAAATAATTTCTTTACTCGATATGCTTTTCTACGTCGGAAATGGGATTTAGGTCCCTTCACGCGTAAAATTTTACCGGTAGGTGTGACTTTAAATCTAGCCTGTGCACCTTTATGCGTTTTCAGCTTTGGCATCTTCCGTGTTTCCTTCCTTTACAGGTTCCATATTATCTAAAGATCCGTCTTTTGCTTCCGTCTTGGGAGCTTCTTTCTTGCCTTTGGAGGCAATGGGATTAAGAATCAGATGGACTCTTGCACCCTCCCGGGTAGGAAGCTTTTCAACAGTCGCAATGTCTTTAAGCGAATCGGCCATTTTCTGGATGAGATCCACGCCCAGTTCCGAATGGACATTTTCTCTACCGCGGAACATAACCGTAACCTTGACCTTATCACCATCTTCCAGCAACTTGCGGGCAGTCCTGGTTTTGGCATCGAAATCATGATCGCCGATCTTAGGACGAACTCTGATTTCTCGGATCTCGGCTGCTTTCTGACTTTTGCGATTCTCTTTTTCTCGCTTAGTCTGAGTATATTTATATTTACCGTAATCCATAAGACGGCATACAGGTGGAACAGAAGTAGGTGCGACCTCTACGAGATCGAGACCTTTTGTTTCTGCTAATTCACGAGCCTTTGAAATAGGCATCACACCATGCTGCTCGCCTTTATCTCCGACCACACGTACTTCGCGTGCTCGAATAAACTGATTGATTTTTAGTTCCTTAACTATGTAAATATACCTCCGACTTAAAAACTACAAGCAATTGAGAATTATATTATAAACACATAGTTCTTGTCCAACACTTATTTTGCCGACAAGAATGTATCGATAATTACGGACATAGATGATACTACATCAGATAAGGATCTGAAAAATCTCAGATATCAGTGAACAAACGGGCCGTAGTTTGCTTCAAGCTTTCGAAGTATATACGCCACCGTAACATCCAGTACCGTAACAACTATGAACATAAGGATATTTACAATGACAGGATATGACTTGATCTCAAGAAAATAATAAGGTCCCTGCACTGTTCCAATACCGTTAAGTATGAACAAAACGATCATATATATGACAGCAGGAAGCAATGTCATTATGAAATGGAGTCCTTCAAGTCTTTCAGACGGTGAAAGGAAAATGAAATCAACAATGGAAAGTACAGGACAAATAAGATTTGTAATAAAAAGAGGAAATGCATAATAAGCAAAGAACGAATCCCCGTCAAAGGCTGCTCTGGGAGCAAGCAGGAAGAGAATCATTACAAATGTCAGGGCCATGGCTGTAGCTGCAATATATTTAACGAATTTGACAGTCATGGGAATAAAACTGTCACCTTTGAGCAATGCCAAGACCGTAAATACCAGACCGACAAGTGAAGCTATAACAGCAAAAACATTTGAGAGCATACCGAATTGCTGAATCAATGACCAACCGAAGTCTTTGAACAAAGTAATAAATGCCCAGACCTCAGCTGCAATAAATGCAATATTAAGAACAATGGATAAAACCAGTCTCTGTTGGTTAGTTCTAGTATCCATAAAAAACTCCAAAGTAATTGTTGATTTAATAATAGCACAAAGGCAACAGCGGGCTGCTGTTACCTTTGAATAACCAGTATACTATCGGACCTAAATATTATCTGTATCGTTGTTCCAGTCAAAATCCCAGTCTAGTTCATCTGTATCTCTTGCCTCAGCATCATCATTTTCGGGTGGTATCACTTCATTTGCCTGAACTTCATTGACCGGTTCGTCGATTTCCATATTGTTCCAATCCTCTTCCCATTCAATATTATCTGAATCCATTTCTTCAGTTACTGACATCGGAGAAATCCATTCACCTGCAGAAGCGATTTTTACATGCTCCGGAGCAGGAGCTACTTTGGGGAGTTCCTCAACTCTGTCGATCTTAACTGGTTCAGCCATTGGAGAAATCTTTACAGGTTCCATAATCGGAGAGATCATGACAGGTTCATCAGCTCTTTGAAGTTTCACGGGATCAGGTGCTGCCTCTATCTTGACAGGTTCATCAGCAAAGTCTGTCTTCACCTGCTCAGGAGCCGATTGAACATCAGTCTGTTCAGTATCAGTTTCATTTACTTCAGGCTCATCCTTAACTTCGATTTCAGCCGGTTCTTCCTGTTTTTCGACTGGTTTACTGTTATTTCCGAGATTATATGGCCAATAGTTTCCTTGTTTCATATCCGTTCTTTCTAAAACATTGAAATAACTTGCAGCAAAGGTACCAAAACAATATCAAAGAACAAAACACCGCAGATCAGACCGGCCAGATAGAACATGCCTGAAATTCGACCTTCACCTGCGATAACGTGCTGTCTGAAAGGACATCCTTCTGCCATAACGGAGAAATATGCCATTCCGAATGCACCGAAAAGGCTGAGAGCCACAAGAATTATAGGTTCCATATTGAAGCCGTCTGACAACAGTGGCATAAATTCAATTGAGCCGGGATGCAGGAAGGACTGGAGTGTTCCACCGAAGAAATTTACTGCAGCAAAACCGATAATACCGCCGATCAGAACACCAATAAAACCTTTAAGTCGATAGGGATCTCTTAAAAGGTAGAAGTCTCTGACACCACTGATAGTACAGAAACGCGATCGCTGACCGAGATAGCCTACGATCATACCGACTACTAACGTGATCAAACTTGTTTTCAAAGTAAGCATAGTCTATCTCCTCACTTTCCATTTGATATATTCGCAAGCTGCAATTACGCCAAGTACGATAGCTCCGAGAACAACATAGGCAAAAACCATACCGTATGAGGCAAGTACAGCAGTTCTGATAGGACATGAGCCCCACATAAGACCGAAGACGATAACCATAAATCCAAGGATGAATGCCAGAACATTATCTCTGACAGGTCCTTTTCTGATCTTGAACTCTTTATTAATCATAGCTGCTATAAAAGAGCCGATAACAAATCCCAGAGAAGTAAGAACAGGAACAGTCACAAAGATGGAATGAATAGTATAATCCGTATGAAACACCTGATTGACGATCCAGTTAATCAGGTTGGCCGGATGGGACACCGCACATATACCTGCACCGGCAGGCGGCTGTACATCAAAGAAGCCCTGCACCACTGCGGCAAGAACACCCATGGTAAGACCAGTGATCAAAGCCATGTTGTCTTTGAGATTGATCTTAAACTTCTTTTTTTCTTTTGGTTTTTCGTTACTCTTAGTTGCTACTTCTTCTACCATTTCCCCCTCCTGGTAGTATTATCCGATTACCTTCTTTGCAGCTTCGAAAATATGAGGAATAAACTGCGAAATTGTTGTGGATGGAATAGGATTAGCCATTTCGCCAGCCACTCTGTTAATCTTACTGGCTTTTTCAAGAGCATCTTCCGGTTCGAATCCGGCTGCGATCAATGCACTTGATTCACCTGTAATGGTATCGCCTGTTCCTCCGATAGGTTCCAGTGAAGGAACATTGGGATCATTAATAACTGCGACAACTTTTCCGTCGACAATGACATGGTCGACAGGAGCCTTAACGATCATATATTTAGGAGAGTTTCCGTCATCATATGCCTGTTTGCTGAGTTTGGGAACTTCAGTCTGATCAACGTCAAAAATAAAATGCTGAACATAGGCAGGATGTGCTGCTTCTTTATCAGCGAGGAAGCTCAATTCACCGGGATCAGGAGTAAAAAGATCAAATCGCTTGCTGACACCGAGAGCCTTAGCATTAAGCAGAGCACCTGCATCTGCGATCATGAAAGGTCTGGGATCGATCTTATCGACCTCATCAAGGAGCTTGGCAAAAAGATCTCTGGTAGGAAGAATGTAATGAAGGGTCATTACTGTCGGTTTGATTTCTGTAACATGTTCAATCAGATAATTAAACAGCTTTCTGTTTCCTTCGCCCATACCGGTATCACCTACGACACAGGCATAAGGCATCGGTGCATTGACTGCTTTGCTGGTCTGGCAAGCTGCACAGATCATAGCGGCAGTTCCTAAAGTGACATATTTGCCCTCAAGAAGAGTATCCCCTATCTTGAGTGTATCGCCATTATACTCACACTGACCATAGACCAGCGGCATACCATCAATAGGAATTGTTCCAACAAGAACCAGCATTATTTGCCTCCTTTTTTGCCCTTGAGGCCGTTGAATATTTCGAGAGCCTTTTCGTATGCATGTTCACAAGTGTAAGCACAGATTGTCTTACCGATTTCTCTTGGTCTGGGACCTTCGCCAAGAATTGTGCCATAAAGATTCATGCCCAAATATGGAATATCAGGGCAACCGCCGCCTGACAAATTGACGATCTTGCCTGTTGCCTTTTCAAAGGTGACCTTCATATTACCGCAACGTACCATGACAAAATCACCGTAGTCTGAGACCTTAATCAGTTTCGTCAGGTAAATAGGTGTGAGTTTCTCAGATTTAGGCATAAACAAAATGTCTAAAATCAGTACATCCTTTTCTATCAAAAGATCTTCAGCAGCATCAACTTCATCAGTATCAACTTCAAGTGCGAGATCACACCCAGTTCTGTAATCAACAGGAGGTGCGACTTCACGAACATCGAAACCTGCTTCCTCAAGAACATGTTTTGCACGCATGGCATGATAGATATAATCGAATACGATTAGCGCCTTATCTTTTTCGTCGTCCAAAATATACCCTCCATTTGAAGATTTTCGTTAAAGACTTTAATTCAGTATAAAATCTACTACGCCTAAATGATACCATATTCTAAGAATTGTTATTATGATAAAATTCACATATAGATACATAATAATCAGAGGTGTTAATAAATAATGCATCCAACCAATTTGAAGTACAGCAAATATCATGTATGGGTGAGAGATGACGGTGATAACACCGTGACTTTGGGAATGACATACTATTACCAGAAAACATACGGAAACGTTGTATATCTTGATCTTCCTGAAGTTGGTGCAAAACTGACATATGACGAAGTATTCGGATTGATCGAATCAAACAAAGCATCCAACG
>JAEESL010000045.1 GCA_016286345.1 Dehalococcoidales bacterium
GTTGTAGCTCAGTTGGTAGAGCATCGCGTTCGCATCGCGGGGGTCAGGGGTTCGAATCCCCTCAGCTCAACCATTCTTTAATTCCCAATCTATCTTGCATGCAAGCATATTGAAGTTTATCATTATATAAGTAAGGAATGTAAGGAATATAAGACTTGTAAGGAGATAATGATATGGAACTGGCCAAAATGACAAGCAAAGGACAGCTCACTGTACCGGTCTCGGTCCGACGCATGCTCGGAATCGACACTGGTGATAAGGTACTCTTCTATGTAAAAAACGGGCATATCATCATCGACAAAGAAAGCCCCGCCTCCCTGGGAGACGCTCAGATCGCAGCTGCCGAAAACCATATCTACTCACTGGAAGAGATCAAAGCAATCGCCGCGCCCATCGCAAAGAAGTACAAGGTCGCATCGATGCGCTTGTTCGGTTCATACGCACGTAACGAGGCCACTCCGAAAAGCGATTTGGATTTTGTGATTGCTAAAGGCGGAATCCGCACCCTGCTCGATCTGAGTGGACTAGAACAGGAATTGTCAGAAAATTTCCATAAGAAAGTGGATATACTGACCGATAATAGCCTTAAACCAGAGTTTAGGGACAAGATCAAGAAAGACGAGGTAATGATCTATGACAGTAAGCAAAGATGATAAAGAATACCTGCAGCAGATACTGTCATGGTGCGCTCAAGTTGAAGAAACACATGCACAATTTAACCGATCATTAGAAACGTTCAACAACACTTCGGTCTATCGAAATGCCTTATCGATGTGCCTGCTACAAATCGGCGAAGAAGCCAATCACCTGAGCGAAGAATTCAAAAAGGCACACACGGAATTGCCTTGGAACAAGATCACAGGAATGAGTAATCGTTTTGCACATGTATACGGGACCATGGATACGGATATTATCTGGGATACAGCCACATATGATGTGCCCGTAATTGAAAGATTTTGCAGAAAGCAAATTGATTCAAATATTTAGAAAACATTTGACAACAGCCGGCACTCAACGTACAATATCCTATGTTGTCTAATGACAATGGTAACTTAACAATTTAGTGGCAGAGATCCAAAACTCGAGCTAGGAGTGTAGCTCAGTTGGTAGAGCAGCGGTCTCCAAAACCGCGTGTCGTGGGTTCGAATCCTTCCACTCCTGCCAACAGAGCCGAGATGGTGGAATGGCAGACACGCTAGCTTGAGGGGCTAGTGGGCGTATAACCCGTGAGAGTTCAAATCTCTCTCTCGGCACCAATTTAAATGCGGAAGTAGTTCAGTGGCTAGAATGTCTCCTTGCCAAGGAGAAGGTCGCGAGTTCGAATCTCGTCTTCCGCTCCATTCTTTTTCTCTCATGAGTTTGTTTTCTGCATAATTCTAGTTAAGTGGCGGCGTCGCCAAGTGGTAAGGCAGAGGTCTGCAAAACCTTTATCATCGGTTCGAATCCGATCGTCGCCTTTCTTTTAAATAGACGCTGTTGCTCTTGCGTAAGATAATATTCTGGCGTGCCAGGATGGCGGAATAGGCAGACGCAGCGGACTTAAAATCCGCCGAAGTGATTCGTGTGGGTTCGACCCCCTCTCCTGGCATTAAATTGAATAATTAAGCCATGTATTCTGAATACATGGCTTTTTCATTTTTTATGAAGTGTGGACTATCTTAGAATATTTTCTGCCACCAGTGCTTTTTAGGAGCTTCCTGGGGAGGGGACAGCAGCTGGATCTGCGATTCAAGATTTTTGATACGTTCTGTTGCGGCACCAAGCTGGGCGGCAAGAGCAATATTTTTTTCCTGAAGATCCAGAATGATTTTTAAGCTTGAAACAGCATCATCTGCGGGTATCAGCTTGGTTTTTTCTTTTTCGTTGTCCTGAGACTGTTCTGCGCCTTCCTGGACAGTGTCTTCAATCTGTTCTTCAACATCTTTCGGAAGTTCGAAAATACGATATTCCTCTCCGAATTGACCCTGGATTTTGACGGCGGTTATTTTGCCGGCTTTTATGTGTCTGCGGATCGTTCTGGTTGAAACACCGAGCTCCTGAGCGGCTTCTGAGATACTGTAACCTTTTGTGTTGGGATCTTCACTCATAGTATTGACATTCTAACTTAAATTTTTGAGCAGTGTCAATGGTCATTAGCTATAAAGTGCAAAAACGGTGTCCAGGGGTTGTCTAGATGAAAGAAGAATCTTCTTCATTGACATCATCTGTTGGAGAAGAGGTGTTGACATAGCCTGTCGGAGGTGTCAACGGCAGCAGCAGTGTATCGCCGGGTTCTCTCTGAAGATAAGAATGAGTGTAGCTTGACGGGAAGGAATAGATCACCTGAACCTTGGGATGTTCAAGACAGAACAGGAAAACACCTACTGTCTGAGGCTTTGTCCCGAAAGGACCAAGGATGAAATTATGGGTATCCTTGTATTCCTGATAGATCTCTTCCAGGACATTTCGTACTCCGTAAGGAGAATCAGGAGGTACATCTTTTAATTCAACATTGTCCTGTGACAACAGGGATGCATTGTTTTTCTTTGCATATTCAACATAGTACATGTTGCCGTCACGCGGAGGATTACTGATCAGTGCAATGGTATGGCTGGCATTGAACTGTTTCCATACTGACAGGCTTCTTTCAGGTTCAAATCCAAGCATCAGGATAAGAAGATTCGGCTTGTCTATGGTCATGTTTCCGAAAAAATTCGGGATGGTTGTAATCTGTTCCACACCGCGGGTGAGACGTGTTGCGGCATATGACTGAGTTGTATGAACAAGTCTGGGAAGTCCAAGACACTGTTCGGCAACAATAAAGTACAGCAGCTGTAAGAGATAAATCTTTGTGATACCGCTGATATCAAGAGTGATATACGGTTCTTCCGGATCCTTGGGCTTAACTCTGTTCCAGATATTCTTCAGCTGAGCTATAGCATCGTTGGGGTTATCCCTGTTGCAATTGATGACATATACACCTTCTACAGTATGCTGTGAAAGGATTGCCTGAAGTCTTGCACGATTGGCTTCAACTTCCTTGTTGAAGAAGGAATCATCGATCTGGAAGATAATGCTGTATTTTGTGCGGTATGAAGGACTGAGTTTGGAAGCAGCTGTTGAACATCTGGCTTCAAAGCCGGCACAACAGATGAACAAATCATCTGAACCATATTCGTTCATTCGTTCAATCTGAGTTATGGGTATTGGTTCGCCAGCTGATTTCATATGTCGTTCCCTGTCTACGACATTCTACATTATTGAAAAAACTTGTGCAATTTAGCCCTGAATATGAAATAAAAAAAGACCGATCACAATCGGTCTTTTTTTATTTACAAGTCCAATAAAGAAGCTAACTACTTGGTAGCGCCAATTTTGAACATCTTGGTACCGCACTTAGGGCAGGTACCCTGCATTGCAGGTCGGCCATTCTTCATGGTGATGGCTTTGGCGCCTTTCATTTCCTGCTTTGCTCTACATTTGACACAATAACCTTGCATAGTGATTAAACCTCCTTAAGGATTTTGGTTCTCGACTGTAAGCAAGCATAAAACATTCATTTATGCTTGTCAACACATTAGAAACTGAACTTTTCTTAATAATAAAAAAAATATCGAATAACAGATATAAACTATGTTTTATAAAAAAATATTTTATGAATAAATATGTGCGTCTTTAGCAACTGGAATGATTTTGTATGTATAATAAACAACATGATTGATTTTCATGTACATGTTTTTGATCCGTTTTTCATAAATAACCGTGATAGCATTACGGATTCATTTTTTGAATCGATGTATTCGGACCCGAAAGCCAAAATGGCGACGGCAGATGATCTTATTGCAAACATGGATGAATACGGTATTGAAAAAGCCGTGGTTTGCAATATGACATGGCGTAATGATGATTACTGCAACAGAAACAATTACTATATTATCAATTCTGCCAAGGAATACCCTGACAGAATTATTCCTCTTATTACTCTTCCTTATGAGTTTACTCAGCTGGATGTTCAGTCATCCGCTGTTTGCTTTAATCTTGGTGTGATGGGCATCGGAGAACAGAGACTTCCTCTTCACTATCTTGCTTCTGATAACAGTCCCGTTGATTATCTTGCTTCGGTATTGAAAGATGCAAACAGGATTCTTCTTCTGCATGTTTCAGAGCCTGTCGGACATCAGTATCCCGGTAAGGAAAAAATTACTCCTGAGGCCCTGTACGGCTTCCTGACCAGATCAGTCGATACAACCAAGGTTCTTGCACATTTTGGCGGTGGATTTGGATTCTATGCGCTGATGAAGGAAGTTAAACAGGTACTCAGCAACTGCTATTTTGATACAGCTGCCACACCTTATCTGTACGAGCCTGATATTTATAACGTTATGGACAAACTCGTTACATCTGACAGGATTCTTTTCGGAACGGATTTTCCTCTTATGACTCCAAAGAAGGTTCTCGATCATATAGGCAAGGGCAGTGTATCAGACGAAGACTATAAAAAAATCACGCATCAGAATGCTAAAAAACTTCTGGAGAGGATCGGCTAGATGAAGGAAAGACTTTTTGTTGCTGTTCCTTTGCCGGAAGATATAAGAGATTATTTTTCCGGTCAGACAAAAGAAATAATCCGACAGTCTGCATGTCCTGTGACAGTTGTTTCAAGGGATTCAATGCACATTACTCTTATCTTTATCGGCGAAACTGATACAACATATATCCCGGATATCTGTGAATCATTCAGAAAACTCAAATCAAAGCATAAAAGATTCAGACTTTCGTTTGATTCGCTGGATTTCTTCCCCAACAGCAGAAATCCCAGAACACTTATAGTCAGAATGAAAGATGACTTGAGTAAGATAAATGCTTTGCATAATGATTTAGGCCATGCTTTGGATGAACTGCAGATCAATTATGACAGAAAACCGTTCAATGCCCACATGACTCTTGCCAGAGTAAGGTCAGGTGCAGCACCCATGCAGCTTTTGAATCTGGTAAAGGAAGCATCAAAGATAAAATTTGATCCGTATTATACAGCTGTGGATGTTTCGAATTTTATTCTGTTCAAGTCGGATCTTACCTGGGCAGGTCCTGTATATACACCGGAAGCCGTATTTGAGCTGGCTTAAACGGTTTCTTCTTCAACAACAACGTTGCCGCTGCCGGCAAATTCATTTAATAGATCATGGAGCTCATCATCGCATTTGACGTGCCATGGCATAAGGAGCTCTGTTTCTTTTGCCGGAGATACGATTTTAAGGGAAACTTCATCTTCGCCCTTATATTGGCTCAGAAGGTCTCTCAGCCTGCACATCATTGCAATGTCGTCGTCAGCTTCGTTGGTCTGTTTTAATTCGATTACCACCCGTTTGCATTTCGAATGAAGCATGACATTGTGTATTGTCGTGACATTGTGCTCGGATTCCTCTTCGATCTTAGGTGCTTCTTCTCTTTTGGTGATCTTAATCGGAGGTTCTTCATCATCATTGTTTCTCAGGTTATATGGTACAGCGTTTGAACATACGATCTGATAGCTGTCATCTCTTTTTTCAAGTCTGCCCTCAACAATAACGATATTTCTTTCTTTCCAGACTTCTGCTGTATTCTGATAAACCCTGCTCCAGGCTACCACAGTTATGCTTCCTGCGAGATCTTCAATCGTCGCAGCCATGCCTTTGGATCCTTTTTTTGTGGTCAGCTGCCTGGCTTCAGTTATAAGACCTGCGATCTGTATGTCTGTTCCGACCATTGTATCATCGAGATTTGGTATGGAGATCAGACCGTCTTTTTCAGCCTGTTCAGCATATGGACTGAAAGGATGCTGTGACAGATATACTCCTGTGAGTTCTTTTTCCCATGCAAGGTTGGTTTCGATACTGTCCGGTTCTTCTGTTCCAATATTAGAGATTGCAGTATCTGTCTGTTCCCATAAATCAAACATTGCAACCTGTCCGGTCTGTTTGATTTTCTGATCGTGCTGTGCAACTTCTATAATTCCGCTCAGTTTCTGTAAAAGACTGACTCTTGTTCCGAACATATCAAGTGCACCTGCTTTGATCAGGCATTCGAGCACTCTTTGATTGACGTTTGAAATATCAATACGCTTAACCAGATCGTCCAGTGAGCTGTATTCGCCGTTGGCTTCACGTTCCCGGACGATGTGTTCAACTGCTCCCTGACCGACATTCTTGATGGTTGATAAACCGAAACGTATTGCGGTTTTACCGTTATCCTGGTCTTCAAGCGAGAATGATACGTTTGATTTATTGATATTTGGTACGAGTACATCTATGCCCAGACGTCTTGCCTCTGCAATGGTCAGAGTAACTTTGTCAGGTTTATTCCAGTATCCTGCCATGATTGCTGCCAGATACTCTTCAGTGTAGTGGGCCTTAAGATAAGCGGTTTTGTATGAAACGATGGAGTAACTCACCGCATGCGCTTTGTTGAATGCGTAGCCTGCGAAAGGTTCGATCATTGCATATACCGCTTCAGCTACTTCCTTGGTGTAACCGCGTTTTACGGCACCTTCCATGAATTTAGGCTTTTCTCTTGCGATAATTGCCTGGTTTTTCTTAGAAATAGCTTTTCTGAAGATATCTGCCTGTCCGAGAGTATATCCTCCGATTTCAGTCACCATGAAGATGACCTGTTCCTGATAAACGATGACCCCGTATGTTTCTTTGAGATATTTTTCGAGGACAGGGTGAGGATATACAGGAGTCTCTTCACCATGTTTGGATTTGATGAATTTAGGTATCTGATCCATAGGTCCGGGTCTGTACAGCGCAACAAGCGCTGAAATATCAGAGAAAACGGTCGGATGAAGCTGTTTGATGAATTTTCTCATTCCTGTGCCTTCAAGCTGGAATACTCCGATGGTTTCTCCTTTAGCCAGAACATCAAATGTTTTCTGATCTTCAAAAGAAATATTTGACAGATCCAGATCAATGCCTCTGTGCTCTTTGATCAGTCTGAGTGTTTCACTGATGATCGTAAGATTGACGAGACCGAGGAAATCCATTTTTATCAGACCGATTTCATGTATATCATCCATGTCCCATTGAGTCTGACCGATTTTTCCTTCAAGATCCTTTGTACATCGCATGAGAGGAGTGTATGCGGTGAGCGGTTCCTGGGAAATAACTATGCCGGCTGCATGTACGCCTGTACCGCGGCACAGACCTTCAAGATGCTTTGCCTTATCTATCAGTTCATGTGCAACAGGATCGTTATTGTATACAGCTGCAAAATCAGGAGTGCTGATAAGCAATTGTTCAAGATTATCTTTGGTTACATCCGGTATGGTCTTTACTATTCTGTTTACGTCTGCAAGATCTATACCGAGAATTCTTCCCACATCTCTGAGAACACCTTTTGCGCCCAGTGTGTTGAATGAACAAATCTGGGCAACATGATCTGCTCCGTATTTTTCAACAACATAATCAACGACTTCAGCACGTCTGCCGTCTTCGAAATCAAGATCGATATCAGGCATTTCTTTTCGTTCAAGGTTGAGGAATCTTTCGAATATAAGTCCGTGTGACAGTGGATCGATGTCGGTTATACCTGTAACACGCAGAACGATGCTTCCGCATCCGGATCCTCTGACATTTACTGCTATATGGTTCTGTCTGGCGAAATGAACGATGTCTCTAACTACAAGGAAATATTCGGAGAACTTGGTTTTTTCAATGACATCAAGTTCATAATCCAGTCTCTGTTTTGCTGCAGGATCGTCATTATAGTATTCATGCAGCCCTTCATAACAAAGCTGCTGAAGATATTCATGTTCAGTAAGACCTGCCGGTCGTCCGCAGTCAGGTATGATTGATCTGCCGAATTCAAGTTCAAGATTGCATTGGTCTGCAATTACCTGTGTATTTGAGATCGCATCAGGTATATCTTTGTACATTTCGGCCATTTCTTCTTCACTCTTGAAGTAGAAATACGGACCATCCATACGCATACGTTTTTCATCAGAGACAAGGGACTGGGTGCCTATACAGAGCAGCATGTCATGATACGGGGCGTCTTCCTTGTTGATGTAGTGAACATCGTTTGTCGCCACGAGCGGAATATCCAATTCCCTTGCCAGCGGTATAAGAGACTGGTTGGCAAGTTCAAGCTTTGGAATAGGGTGCCTCTGTATTTCGATATAGTATCGGTCTTTGAATACGTTCTTGTACCAAAGCGCTGTCTCACGCGCCTTGTCCAGATCACCGTTTATGATGGCGTTCGGGATCTCTCCGGCGATACATGCTGACAGGCAGATAAGGCCTTCGTTATACTGTTCCAGCAGTTCATGATCTACTCTTGGTTTGTAATAAAAACCTTCGGTATTGGCGATTGAAATAAGTTTGATTAAATTGTCATAGCCGGTTTTGTTCTGGGCAAGAAGGATCAGGTGATATCCGGATCTGTCGCCGACGCCTTTGCTTAAATGCGAATGCGGAGCTACATAGGTCTCACAGCCGATAATAGGCTTGAGACCTGCCTTTTTTGCAGCCTGATAAAATTTAATTGCCCCGTGCAGAACTCCGTGATCAGTGATCGCAACACTTGACATACCGAATTCTTTTGCTTTTTGCATCAGAGGTTCGATACGGCACATTCCATCAAGCAGACTGTATTCAGTATGAAGATGAAGATGTGTGAACGCCATGGGTAACCTTATTTGTAGAGAATTTCTTCGGCCTTTTCCAGATCACTGCACTTGATAACTATCATTGCCTTGTTGGGCGTTTTATCAAGATATGTGTAGAAGTAATCGATATTAATTCCTTCCTTTGCAAGAGGTTTAATTACGGAATTAAGCAAACCTCCTTCAACGTCGGGAGCTTCACCGCAGATAAGTGCATCTGTTCTGACTGTAAAACCAGCATTTTTGAGTGCACTGACAGCTTTTTCATGATTGTCCATGATCATTCGAACGATACCAAATTCGTCGGTTTCAGCTACTGAAATGGCGCGTAAATTGATATCTGCTTTTTCCAAAACTTCCAAGATTGCCATCAGTCTTCCGGGCTTATTTTCTGCAAATACAGAAACTTGTTCAATTCTCATCACATTCCTCCTTATTTGTTCAGTTCTGATCTGTCGATTATTCTCTTTGATTTGCCTTCTGATCGTTTAATGGAATGAGGCTCTACTAGTTTAACAGTTGCCTTGATACCAAGTACACTCTGAAGTGTTGCAACGAGTTCATTCTTGATGCCAATGAGATTGGACATATTGTCAGTGAAGGCAGCTTCAGAAACTTCTGCATGGATCTCAATGTCATCACATACAAATCCGTCACGTCTGTCGACGATGATCTGATAGTGAGGTTCAACACCTTTGACAGAAAGAAGGATACTTTCGATCTGGGAAGGGAATACGTTGACACCTTTAACTTTGATCATATCATCTGTTCTGCCGCCGACTCTGTCCATTCTGACATGGGTTCGTCCGCATTCACATTTTTCATAAACAAGTGATGTGATATCATGAGTCCTGTATCTCAGGATTGACTGTGCTTCACGGGAGATGTTGGTGAGGACAAGCTCACCTTTCTCGCCGGGAGGCAAAACCTCTCCGGTATCAGGATTGATGATCTCAGGAATAAAATTATCTTCCCAGATGTGCATGCCTTTTCTGCATGTACATTCTACGGCAACACCAGGGCCCAGGGTTTCAGTTAAACCATAGATGTTATAGGCTCTTATGCCGAGTTTTCTTTCAATATCATCACGCATGTTTTCACTGCATGGTTCGGCTCCGAATACGCCGATTCGGAGATTACTCTTCTTCAAATTGATACCTTCTGCTTTTGCTGTTTCAGCAATGATAAGAGCATATGAGGGAGTGCAGACCAGTACGGATGTGTCCATGTCCTGCATAAGCATAAGCTGCTTCTGAGTGTTACCTGCACCTGTAGGAATCACTGTCGCGCCAAGATACTGTGCACCATAGTGAAGTCCGAGACCACCGGTAAACAGACCATAGCCGAATGCAACCTGAAGGGTGTCTTTAGGCGTAACACCGCATGCGGCAAGACCTCTTGCTACACAGTCACCCCACATTTCAAGGTCCTTTTTTGTATAGCATGAAACAACAGGTTTTCCGGTGGTTCCTGATGAAGCATGAATACGGACAATGTCATCTTTAGGCACTGCAACAAGACCATATGGATACTCGTCTCTGAAATCTGTTTTTGTGGTAAACGGCAACTTTGCCAGATCTGATAAAACTTTGATGTCGGATGGCTTGACTCCCATTTTATCCATTGCATTCTTGTAAAATGGGACTCTGTTGTACAGTCGTCTTACTGTTTTCTGGAGTCTTTTCAGCTGTAATGCTTCAAGCTCCGGGCGTTCCATTGTTTCTATCTTAGGGTCAAGCATTATATATAAATCCTTTAAAATAATTCGACAAACAATACCTGTTTTCGTCGTGATTTATTGATTGTAACTAACGCAAAACCATTATTCAATAAAAAAAATGAATAAAAAATAACCATTTTTATGAAGGCACTCAATATCCGAAGCA
>JAEESL010000114.1 GCA_016286345.1 Dehalococcoidales bacterium
CACTGATGCGTATGATGCAGAAAGCAGATTTGGGGTCCGGTGAAGCAGACAAGTCGTATTGGGAGAAAAGCGGATGGCTTGGTAAAGAAAGACCTTGGAGGATGAAATGACACGATTCTGTGGATTGCCCTTTATGTGGAGGCAAATTAATGAGATCAATGAGCAAATGCCAGATTAACAAATTCCAATTTAGTAATTAAGAAAAGGAAGTATTATGAGATTAAGACCTTATATAGCATGTAATGATTTTGATGAAATCAAGAATTGGATTACAGAACAGAGAATGCATGCAATGTGGTGTGCGAATTTAATTAGTTTTCCTATGGAAAAGGATAACTTTGACAAGGTGATGCAGGACGCTGCCGAGCGATTTGGAGATAGTCCTTATGTTGTAACTTCCGACGAAGGTGAGTTAATTGGTTTCTTTGTTTATTCGGTTAATGTGGATAATAATGAAGGAATGCTGAAATTCGTTATGAATAATCCACAATTCAGGGGTAAAGGTTACGGTAAGGAAATGCTAAAGCTTGCTGTTAAGTATGCTTTTGATATTACGAATGTACAGACAGTTCAATTGAATGTGTTCCCTGAGAACGAAAGAGCAAAAAAGTGTTATGAATCTATCGGTTTCACGGAGAGAAAGACGGATCTGAATGCATTTGCCTATAAAGATGAATTGTGGGGCAGATGCAATATGATAATCAGCAGAAGTTAACCGGTTTAGGATTTGGAGGTTGTGACATGCAGTATGCAATCGAAATGTACTACGATAAAGAGACGGAAGAACAGCTTTTCAGTTTAGCTAAAAGTGTTGCTGATGCCGGGCTCAGCACTAAGTTTATGGAATGGAAAACCAGGCCTCATCTGACCTTGGCTTGTTTTAACGATGTTGACGAAGAAAAATGTATTGAACAGTTGAATAGATTCGCACAAACCCATAAAAAGATGCCTGCGTATATTGCTTCTGTAGGCATGTTTAATGATACGAAAACTATTTTTTGTTCACCGATAATGAATGATACTATGTATCAATTCCAGCGTGAATTACATGAATATATGAAGGATTTTGATACAAAGGGGTGGGAGTGGTATTGCCCCAACCGCTGGATGCCTCACTGTACCCTGGCACTTACAAGGGAAGATCCGGATGAGGTGTTTTATAAAGCCGGTGATCTGATATTGCATAATTTCCGAAAACTTTCAGGAGAATTTGTTTCGGTAGGCTTGGTAAAAGTTACATTTCCTGTAGACGAAATATATACAGTTGAATTAGGAAAGTAGAGCGGGATAAAGGAGACCAATATGATCTCTGCGGTTGATGCTTTGGAAAATGCGAAAACTATAGGTGGAAAAAACGGTCTAAATTGTATCGCAGGACTGATTGATGATGCGGCTTTAGAAGCGATTACTACCCAAAGCGCTTCGGATGGAATACTTGCAGGTGTTCCGATTCTGGTGAAAGACAATATCGATGTTGCCGGATTTCCAACAACTGCTGGAAGTCTTGCCTTAGAGGATAATGTTGCAGCAATTGACGCACCTGTTGTTCGGAATCTTCGAAGAAACGGAGCTATCATCATCGGTAAGACAAATATGACCGAGTTTGCCAATTATGTCTCACCTCAGATGCCGAATGGATACAGCTCGCGAGGTGGTCAGGTTAAACATGCTGTTAGTCCGGAACTTGATCCACTTGGATCCTCAACCGGATCTGCTGTTGCTGTTTCAGCAGGGATTGTTCCTATGGCGGTTGGAACTGATACGTGTCATTCCATAACAGCCTGTGCGTGGGGAAATGGTATTTGTGGTTTAAAGCCGCCTGCAGGTGCTTTATCACAAGATGGAATTATTCCTATTTCAAAGACACTGGACAGTGCCGGAGCCATGGCAATGAACATGACCGACACAATTAGGCTTTATTCTGCAATGCGAGACGAACCTCTTCCGGAAATAAAACCGATTGAGCCTTCAGAACTTCGTATTGCCGTGAATACAGCTAATGCTGAAGGAAATCC
>JAEESL010000115.1 GCA_016286345.1 Dehalococcoidales bacterium
CTTTCAGGGATTTCGAGCCGTTATCTGATGAAGAACGTGCAGCGATCGATAAGGTCATTGAAGTGATGTTCCGTGTTGAGCAAGTCGGCTGCACGGCATGCAGATACTGTGTTGACGGATGCCCCATGAGCATCAGCATTCCTGATGTCATCAGTGCCATAAATACAAAGCGCAAGTTCCCGGGAGATATGAGGCCTCAGTTCTTCTACAACGGTCTTGTATCAAGGGACGGCAACGGCAAAGCATCCGACTGTATCGAATGCGGTCAGTGCGAAGGAGTCTGTCCACAGCATCTTCCCATCATCACTATCCTCAAGGAAGGTGTCGAAAAGTTCGAATCACAGGGATAAGTCATATAACATATTCCTGTCTTGCCCGCCGGATCTCAAAAGTCATGAGTCCGGCGGGTTCTTTTTTCCAAGATGCAACAGGAGTAACTAATGACAGTCATTTGTTGAACTATCATGTTTTTTTGACTATACTTTTATCGTAACTTTTTGGGGATTGTTCGAAAAAGAAAGGTGTGACGACAATGATCTGTTTTTCAAAAGAAAAAGTGAAACCATATGTGATCAAGGCTGCTTCCGGATTCTTATCTGCAGCTTTGTTTGTTTCTTTTATCCCGAACATGTTTGAAAACAGCACAGTTCTTGCGGATGAAGTAAAAAATCAGGACAACACGTATCTTGGTGTATCAGGCATCTCGAATCCCGATGCACCAGAGGCGGACAAGCCATGGTCAGGTAATTATGTATACTTCGGAAAATATGAGAAAAACCCGATCAAATTCCGCGTACTGCAAAAGAACACAGATAACGGGTTTCCCGTGATGCTGCTTGACAGTGATGTTTGTTTATTCACGTCCGCTATCGATAGGGAATCAAGTCAATGGGGCAGAAGCGAGCTTAGGACATATCTTAATGGGGAATTCCTTAACCGTACGTTTAATGAAGTTGAACGGAATTATCTGACCAATTGTATGTTCGGTTCGTCTACCCTATTTACATCAGGATCATATGAAGAATGGGCATTCAAATCAACTGTATCTTGTACAGACAGGGTGTTTCTTCTTGATACCGCCGATGTTTTGAATCCGGCATTCGGATATTCAGCCGATGCCGGCTGGACGAAAAAATCAGGTGTTTGGGATTATTCAGACATTGAAAATCATACTGTTACCAACCATATAAAAGAAGGCAGTAGTAATGGCTGGTTACTGCGCAGCAATGGCGGCGGAAGAGTGGAAAATGACGGTACCCTTCATACTAACGGCACCTGGGTAGCCGGTGTTGCACCCGCAATTTGTCTCAATCACGATAATGTACTGTTTTCGACTTCACTTGCATCGAATGAAAAAGAATTCAAATTGACATTGTATGACAGCAGAATAAAGATCAAAACTTCATGGAAAGGTTGGTTTAATGATAAAGGAGAAGTGCAGTTCACATATGAAATATCAGATGAATTAGATGATTATTATGCTCATTCTCCGGCCGGTGCACCTCAGCCTGAAACAGGAGTCGCAACACGTGTATCTGTTCTTATTCTCGACAAAGAATATTCGCTTCGCAATGAGAATAATTCCCGGATACTCTTCTATGATGAATTGAACGGTACATTTGAAAGGAACGGCAAAGGCACATTTAAGATCCCCGATTCACTCGATCTGAAAGACTGGGGATCAGGATATCATGTCTATATAATTGCCGAAGACATCAACGGTGAGAAAGAAACTGATTTTGCCAGTTATCCTGTTGAGCTATATTCACCTGCGGACGGATGGTTCATTGGTGCTGATAATCAGTATTACTATTATGATATAGTCAGTAAATCACTGAAAAAAGGCTGGTTTGATATTGACGGCTGCACATATTATTTAGATCCTTCCACGGGTGCCATGAAGACCGGATGGCACCAGATCGATAACATCTGGTATTATTTCAGATCCTATGGCGCATTGGCAACAGACTGGCAGTATACCGGCAAAGGATGGTATTACTTC
>JAEESL010000046.1 GCA_016286345.1 Dehalococcoidales bacterium
CCGGTTTGATCGTAGGAATAGTCAGCAATTTATTCAATGTTTTAATTGATTATTCAAGTATCTATTACGCTTTCATCTCAGGAATAATTGCTATTCTGGCTGCAGTTATGATGAAAAGAGGAATGTTCCGCCAATGGTGGGGGTATTTATTAGCCATCATTCTGTTCACATTGATCGGCGGTGGTCTAGGTTATGTTGTCACATATCATATATATCCTGAAGAAGTGAGTGTGGACACTATAAATATGGTCAAAACACTCAATGGAGCCGGTTTATCTGCATTCTGGTCTAACTGGATATACGCAACATTATGGGATCTCCTTGATAAGACCATAACTATCATTTTCCTGTTTGCAGCTCTTTATTTCTATCCTCAGAATGAAAAAGCTCTGTCATACTTCCCTTATTCCCATTTAACTAAGAAACCATGGTCATCAAAAGAATACAAAACAAAGAGCCATTCTATTCATGATTCACTTCACTCTGTCCGCGCCAGAATGCTCTTTATTATGGTTCCGATTTACATTTTCCTGGCAATTACCGTTGCTATCAGCTACTCTGTATTCTTCCAGAATTCAGGAAGAGAGAATTTCAGCAGAATCACTGAAGGCTATTCTCTTGCAGTCAAGGAAGCAGTAAACGGAGATAAGATCAGCTACTGGCTTGAAAATGGTGCTGATGAGGAATACGACAAAACATATGCTGAACTGGAATCCATGTATGACAGAGAGCCTCTGATCAAATACATATACGTTTATTCTTTCAGCATTCACGATGGTGACAAAAGCGTTTTCGATATAGATCCGGAAGGATATGCACTCGGAGATGAAGTTCCGAGAGACTTTCCTCCTGATGATCTTGCACTTGTACTCGCAGGAGAAGAGATCAACCATCATGTGGAGACAAATGATGAATGGGGTCATCTGATGACCTGGTACACCCCTATTAAAGACTCAAATAATACTACCGTCGCTTATGCCGGAGTCGATATCGAAATTTCATCAGTCACAACACAGAATATATCCAACATCACTAAGATGACTGCTATAGAGCTCCTGATTTTTATCATCGGTGCCGCGATCCTCTATTACTGGCTCAGTCTTCGATTGATTGCTCCCACACAGGCTCTTGACACAGAACTTCTCACATATGAACGAGTCGATCCAGGAAAATGGTTTGAGAGTGAAGAAAGAAAAGACAGAGTCAGCATCGATTCCAAAGATGAGATCGAAGAACTGGCAAAATCAATACACAAAGTTGAAGACTTCTCTGCACAGCAGTATGCAACCATTGAGGAACAAGCTGCTATTATCCTGAGAACACAGAAGAGCGTTATCTTCTCACTTTCTGAAATCGTTGAATCCAGAGATGCCTGCACTGGCGATCATATCAAGCGAACATCAAATTATGTACGCATGATAGCCACAGAACTTAAACGTGAAGGAAAGCATCCTGACTTTATTACAGACCAGTATATTGAAGATATCACAACTGCTGCTGTGTTACATGATATCGGTAAGATCAAGATCAGCGACATTATTCTTAATAAACCCGGAAAATTCACTGATGAAGAATTCGATATTATGAAGACTCATACCACCGAAGGCGAACATATCATAGATATGGCACTAGAGGGTGTCACAGGCAGTACATATCTTACTTACGCCAGGGAGATTGCAGGTTGTCACCAGGAATGGTGGAATGGCAATGGATATCCACGCAATCTCAAAGGTGAAGAAATACCATATTCCGCAAGAATAATGGCTGTTGCCGATGTATTTGATGCACTTGTCAGCAAACGTCCTTATAAGAAAGGATTCCCCTTTGAAAAGGCTGTTTCTATTATTCAGGAAGAAAGAGGAACTCATTTCGATCCTGAGGTCTCAGATGCTTTTCTGGCAATCAAGGATGATATGCTCAAGGAATATATGAAAAACTACACTGAAGACTAGTCTCACATGCACCAGAATGCATTTTCAGGAAAACTTTTCCAGTCATCAAGTTTCTTGTCATGTTCCGCCAAATAACTGTTACAGAGTCCGTTCTCCGAATTCTCTCTTGAATACATCTGAAGGAATACTGACTTTCGCCCAGTCGATCAGTTCCTGAAAAGAAACATCCATCAGTTTAGGTGAATCCTTGTCTTCAACAAGAAAATATTCCCCTGTCTTCTGAGATTTAAACAATATGATCACACCATTCTTGTAAATCTCATCGCAGAAATCTGTATCAAATAATGCTGTTTTGCTGTGTACGATCATGATTGCACCTCTTACATGCGATTATACAAAAAGAGGATGTCTGTAATACAGACACCCTCTCGCAGATCATAAATAAAAAATTATGCAAGCTTTTTGAGTGCATCCATAAGGATGTCATCTTCCTCAGGAAGACCGATGCTGAATCGGATGCAATTCTCCAGCCATACGCCGCCGAAGCATCTGGTAAGAATACCCTGCTCTTCAAGTATGGTCTGAAGATATGTTGCACTCTTTCCGTTCAGGACTTTGCACATAATATAATTGGACTGTGAAGGATAAACGTGAAGATAATTGATTTCCTGGAGCATATTAAGGAGTCTGTCTCTCTCCACGCATATTTTCTTAACATTTACCATTAATTCATCGTAATGAGCGATAGCAACTTTGGCTGCGGCAACTGCAGCAACGTTGATATTGTACGGATCACGAATAGCATGCAGTCTGTCAGCAATATCCTTGGGGAAGATACCATAACCGACTCGTAAACCGGCGAGACCGGCAAATTTACTGAATGATCGAAGAACCATAAGGTTCGGATATTTCTTCATCAAAGGAAGTGCAGTAACACCAGTGAATTCGTAGTATGCTTCATCGACAACTGTAGGAATACCAAGATCAAGTGCTTCTTCAATCAAAGGAATCTGCGTTACATTACCGGTGGGGTTGTTGGGATTAGCAATGAACATAAGCTTGGTTTTAGGAGTTATTGCTTTCCTGATTCCATCAATATCTATTTCGAAATTCTGATCTCTGGGAACATTGACGACTTTGTTACAATTTGTATTGGAGAAAAACTGATACATTGCAAACGAAGGAACAAGGTTAATGAGTTCCTCATCCCTATCAACAAATAATCTGATCAAATATTCAATCAGCTGTGAGGAACCTGCACCAAAGACGATCTGGTCATCCTCGCATCCACAGTGTGCTGCAGCAAGATGTTTCAGTGAAGTCTGTGCAGCATCAGGATAAATTGCCAAAGACGGAATCTTGTCGATAGCATCATAACAATCAGGATATGATCCATATGGGTTTTCATTTGCATCAAGTTTAACAATTCTCTTAGGTGCAGCATCACCTAATGCTTCTGCATTTTTACAAGCAGAATATCCCTTTAATTTCAGGAACTCAGGTCGGGTCCAATCAATTAGTCCATCTCTTTCCATATATAAACCTCAAATAATTGATAGAGAAATTTTACTCTTTACAAAAAAATCCGTAAATAAATATTTAAAATTTAAAGAATAATCAGAGAAGATGAACATCTCCTGCCGCGAATACTTTTTCCTCACCATTCAGAAGTCTGACGACCAGATGTCCTTCATCCGTGAGCGCTACGGCCTTGCCATTATAAATACCATCTGCACTTATCGATAAATCTTTGCCAATAGTGGATATTCGCTTTTTCCACTCGTTCATCTGAGTGTTCTGATCCGCTTCATAGCGAATTTCAATATTATCAAGAAGATCAGCTATCACTGATTCAATATCGTCATCGTGTCCGATTATTTCTTTTATTGATGTGGTATTGGCAATATCGGGTCGAACATTGACATTGAGACCTATTCCTATTACGGCATACTGTCCCCTTGAATTGATAATAAACCCGCTGATTTTTTTTGAAGAAACAAGTATGTCATTAGGCCATTTAATCTCAGGACATTTTCCTGTGTATTTTGCCACAACATCATAGATAGCCAGAGAAGTGACCTGAATAAGCGTAGATGTATGCTTATCATCCATTCTGACGACAACAGACATATATATAGATCCAGGTGGAGATGTCCAAACATGATCCAACCTGCCACGTCCTGAGGTCTGAGTACATGCTACAACAGCACATCCGTGCGTAAGGCAATCAGGTCTGAGAGCGTAATTCATCGTCGAATCAACGCTGTCCAGAACGACCAGCGGCCTTCCTATCCATGATCCATGGATCTTTGCGGAAATACGATTACTATCCATTAAGCTGTTTGCCGGTTTCTTCTGTCAGGAATGCAACAAAATCCTTTATAAGACGTGAGGCAAGTCTTTCTTTGACATAGATACAGTAGAAATCTCTCTCAAGACTCAGATCAGAAATTGTAACAGTTTTAATATTTCCGCTGGCTCTTGATTCTATCAAGGCATAGCTTGAAACAAATGCTATACCGGATCCGGCTTCAACAGCAGAGATGACTGCTCTTGAACTGCTGAGAACAAGTCTCTGATTCGGGAAATCAGGATCAAATCCTGCTTCCTTGATCATTCTTTCGAGATTGATACGGGTACCGCTTGTAGGTTCCCTGGTGATCATCGGCTGATTGCCAATCTGATCAAAAGTTATGCTTGATAATTTGGCGAAGGGATGATCAGGGTAAACAATCAGCTTTATTCTGTCCTTGCCTACCTTGAAGTATTGAAGATTTTTATTTTTTGAAGGAATTGATCCTGTAAACCCAATGTCATAGTTTCCATTCTCTATTCCTTCAACGACAAGCTGTGAATCCATAACAGAAACATTTGCATTGACTGCAGGATGGTCCTTCATAAAAGAGCCAAGCAAAGACGGTATGATATATTCACCCGGAGTAGATGACGCAACAATATTGATATCACCGACAATATCTTCTCGGAGCGTTTCCAGATCCATTAGTAGTTTTTCATATTCGAGTTCCATATTCTCTGCATATTTGACTACACGTTTTCCGGCTGAAGTGAGGCTCATTTTTCTTGATGTTCGGTTTAATAACTTAACATTGAGTTCCTGTTCAATCTTTTGAATCTGAAAAGAAATGGCAGGCTGAGTCATACCCTGTTCTTTTGCTACTGCTGAGAAACCGCCGAGACGAACGAGAGCAAGCAATGTATTCATATAATCAAGATTCATAGATGTATCTCCATAAGCATATAGATAAATTTATTTTATCAATAATACTATGTCATCTCAACTTATTTTATATAAATTTTTTATGAAACAATTGGATCAAAGTCGGTATAAAAACACCATTTTTTTATATATAATTACTGCGAAAAGATTTACCGGAGGGTATTATGACTAGCCAAGAAGATCTAAAGTGCATTAATACGATTCGTTTTCTTGCAACTGACGCTATAGATAAAGCTAAATCCGGGCATCCCGGTGCGCCTCTGGGGGCAGCGCCGATTGCATATACAGTCTGGAAATACTTTTTGAAACACAATCCTTCAAATCCAGCATGGTTCAACCGTGACAGATTTGTTTTGTCATGCGGACATGCTTCAATGCTGCTTTATGCCATTCTTCATCTGACAGGATATGATATCTCACTGGATGACATCAAAAACTTCCGACAGTGGGATTCAAAAACTCCCGGTCATCCCGAATACGGACAGACACCCGGAGTCGAAATGACGACCGGTCCTCTTGGTGCAGGTTTTGCCACAGCAGTCGGCATGGCAATGGCAGAAAAACATCTTAGTGCCAAATTCAATATCAACAACTATGACATAATCGATCATCATACCTATGTTCTGTGTTCTGACGGCGATCTGATGGAAGGCATTTCATCTGAGGCCGCTTCCATTGCAGGTCATCTCGGACTTGGCAAACTGATCTATCTGTATGATGACAACAATATCTCAATCGAAGGTTCCACAAACCTGACATTCACAGAAGATATAAGAAAGAGATTTGAAGCATATAACTTCCAGGTCATCGGTCCTATTGACGGCAATGACGTTGAAGAGATCAAGAAATCAATAGAAGAAGCCCAGCGTGATACAGAACATCCAAGCATAATCATTTGTAAGACCACCATCGGTTACGGCAGTCCCAACAAAGCCGGAAAAGCTTCATCACATGGAGAACCTCTCGGAATCGATGAAACGATACTTACAAAGAAGGCTCTCGGATGGGAAACGACCGATACGTTTGTTGTTCCTGAAGACGTTCGTGAAGCAATGGACTACAGAGTCCGCGGCGAAAAAAGTGAAAAAGCATGGGAAATGCTCCGAAAAATCTATAATGCAGAATTTCCTGAACTTTCCAAGGAATTAAACCGAATCATGTCCAATGATATCGGAGACGGATATAAGGCAAAGCTGGAAGCTCTAGAAAACAAGGAATGTGCAACCAGAGATGCTTCAGGTATGGCGATCAATGCCGTTGCTGATGACATTCCGATGCTGATGGGCGGTTCTGCCGATCTCTCCCCTTCCTGTAAAACAAACATCAAATCAGCATCAGATTTTTCTAAAGAGAACCCGGCCGGGCGCAACATACACTTCGGTATCCGTGAACATGCAATGGGAGCCATTGCCAATGGTATGGCTCTGCACGGCGGTATCATCCCGTTTGTATCAACCTTCATGATGTTCTATGACTATATGAGAGCATCAGTGAGACTGTCAGCACTCATGAAACAACGGGTCGTATATGTTTATACACATGATTCGATAGGACTGGGAGAAGATGGTCCAACACATCAGCCGATTGAGCAGCTCATCGGTATGCGAAGCGTACCGAACCTGACTGTTATCCGACCATGCGATGCGGCAGAGACTATCTCCGCATGGAATTATGCATTGAACAACACTACAGGTCCGACAGCTCTGGTACTCAGCAGACAGAAGCTTCCTCCCGTAGAACATGACAGAAAACTGGATCTGGTCGATAAAGGTGCATATATAATCAAGGATTGCGACGGCAATCCCGATGCACTCATCATTGCAACGGGTTCTGAAGTCAGCATCGCACTCACGGCACAGAATAGTCTGGCATCAGAAGGAATCAAGGCAAGAGTTATATCTATGCCATCATGGGAGATCTTTGAAAAACAGTCTGATGCATACAAAGAAGAAATCCTTCCTTCTGCAATAAAGAACCGAGTATCCATAGAAGCCGGTTCAACGATCGGCTGGCATAAATATGTTGGAGATAAAGGCAAGTCGATCGGAATCGACCACTTTGGCGCATCAGCTCCTGCAAGTGTTCTGTATAAGGAGTTTGGATTTACCGCTGAGGCAGTTATAAACGCCGTAAAAGCAAATCTCTGATATCCAGGTTTACTCACAAAAAAACACTTCATCGGCCGATGAAGTGTTTTTTTTACTTACTATATTCTCTAACAGATGATTATCTGTCTCCAAATGCTTTCTCAGTCAGTTCAGAAAATGCTTTGGCTTTATCAGGCTGAGCAAAAACAGCAGAACCCACACATATCTCTTCTGCTCCGGCATCTGCAACATCCCTGACATTGGCAAGCTTGACCCCACCGTCTATTCCAATGATCACGCGTTGATCTAATGCCTTGAATGCCTTTATCTTATCAAGGACTTCAGGAACAAAAGGTCTTCCGTAAAATCCCGGATAAACACTCATAAAGAGTATGTAATCCATATTGCTGATCATCTCATCTGTTACGAATGAAATCGGTGTATCAGGATTAATGGCAAGTCCTGCTTCACATCCTAAATGTCTGATTTGTTTAAGGGTAGCGACAGGATCATCAACAGCCTCGAGATGGCATATGATCCTTCGGCATCCTGCATCAGCCAAAACAGCAAAGTGCTGTTCGGGTTTCTTGACCATCAGATGGGCTTCCCAGCCTGTTTTAGGAGCACTTGTGACAGCTTCTCTGACCTTGACCGAAGTACTGGGCACAAACACCCCATCCATAATATCGAACTGCATCCAACCGCAGAATGTTTCTGCCTCTCTTACCATAGATGTAAGAGCATCCATGTTATCGCTTAATATCGCCGGTACAATTCTTTTCATGACAGTACCCTTCTTTCTCTGTTGATATACACCGACTGCAGCATCATCCGGCATTTTGTTCATCATTTGCCGAAGAATTCATATTTATATCATTGAATGCACCGCTGTAGATAATCTCAAGGAACGCATCAACCATACGAGGACTTAGCTGTGTTCCTGAAACTCGCTTTAGTTCGGCAACAACCTCATTCAAAGGCATCTGCTTTCTGTAAGGACGTGTTGAATACATTGCATCAAAAGTATCTGCAACAGCAATCATTTGTCCGACTTCAGGAATTTCCTCACCCTTCAGTCCCAAAGGATAACCTTTGCCATCATATCTTTCATGGTGAGAACCTGCACCGAGAGCAAGTTCAGGATTGATTGCTACAGCTTCCAGAATCTCTCTGCCCTTTTCTGAATGAGTCTTCATCACTGCATACTCTTCATCGTCCAGTCTGGCAGGTTTATTAAGGATCTTATCCGGAATACTGATCTTACCTACATCGTGAAGAAGAGCAATATTATGAATCTGATTTACTTCTTCCTCGGATTTGCCAAGCTGTCTTGCAATCATTGCAGTATATTTTGCAACACGATCAGAATGACCGTTTGTATAGGCATCTTTCATATCAACACACTTTGAGAATACTGTTGTCATTTCATCGATAAGTTTCTGATCTTCTTTTTGCTTTTTAAGGAATTTCTGAGTATTTCTTTTGTTGATCAAAAGCATTATTCCGACAACAAGCAATACAACAAGTATGCCCAGAATGATGAAAAACCAGACAGTTTCGTAAATTGCCTTTTCTTTTATGATATTGACTGAAACAGACTTTTCGACTGCACCGGTCTTGGCATTGAGAACTGAAATAGTAAAGACATATGAACCTCCGTCAAGGTTTGTATAGATGACATTGGAAAGTTCATTTTTCTTAAGTTCGACTGAACTGTCATCAAATCCTTCGAGCTTATAACTGATCCTTGGATTATTGAGAGTGTAAGTTAATACAAAAGGATGAATGGTAATTCTCTTAGTGCTGGAATCAATCTTGATAGTATCATTTTCATCAAAATAGATAAGCTCATCATCTGCTTCAATATAAGGGACTATCAGTTTAACCGTTGAATTATCGAAAGAATCCGAGTTGATTCTGACAGTAGACACCCCGGATGACTGTGAAAGGTAGAGTACTCCATCGTCAGTCAATTCACACCATGAATTAGCCGTGGAGACATAAGGAAGACCGCTTTCTGTATTGTAGTATGTGTATTCGATCGCCTCGTTTTTGACCATATTGTCACGGTCGACAACATATATACCATTACTGCTGAGAATCCACATCTCATTACGGCTGTTGAAATAAAGGTCAAAATTATTGGAATACGGGAAATCTCTGATGGTGGTTGCTTTTCCATCCTTAAGATATGCAATGGAATTCGAAGTTATGACCCACATTGCATCTTCAACCGGATCATTTACCATTCGCAGAATCACTTCACTGCGGAGTCCGTCACCGATACCGATCCTTTTTATGCTGCTCTTTCCAACAACAAAGATACCACCACCGTCCGATCCCATATATATCTGCCCGGAGTCATCCTGAGCGAGACAAAGAATTTCGGGATTGCTGACACCTTTTGATTCATTGTAAACAGCTGTGATCTTGCCATCTTTGATGATATTGACGCCTGCATTGGTAGCTACAGCCATGCTGCCATCCTGAAGCTGCATGATAGTCCTGGTTCGATTGACTGCCAGCCCGTTTTCTTCTGAATAGACCGTAACCTCATCTTTTTCTTCGTTATAGCAGATCAGTCCTTTTCCATAAGAACAGATCCAGATATTACCATCATGATCTTCAAATACGCATCTGATCCTTACTCCATCCATCATTTCGGTTACAGTATTACTGACTTTAGAATATTTTCCGTCAAGCACAGTTAACCCTACATCGGTTCCGATATAGAGGTTTTCCCCGTGCAGACAGGTACTGTTGACGACCACTGAATCCAGCTTTGCAAACTTGTAAATATCTGTAAAGATATTTTTCACGATCTTCATTACGCCCTGGCGTGAAGATGAGAACCACAGGTTTCCTTCGTGATCCATCATTATGCGGTCGATCGAAGTCGTCATAGGACATTCTTTCAGCGGATGATACACTCTGTCTGAATCAAAATATCCTATACCGTTATCGGTACATACCCAGATACGTCCGTCAAAATTACTGATTGAATTTACATTA
>JAEESL010000047.1 GCA_016286345.1 Dehalococcoidales bacterium
TCTGTGGTTACTGCAATAAAGTGCGTCATATGATGTTCGGAAATGATCCTCTAAGACGAATGATATTTACTTCAACGAATATGGATGAAAACGGAAACTGCATGAGTGCTGAGCATTGTCTGGCTTTGGATTGCCCTCTTAACAAAACTGAACAGGAACATATTCTTCATATGCTTGATATGAATGAAGACGATGAAGTTGATGAGGAAACTGCAAAACAGTGGAATGGAAAACAATTTCAGGTTGTTTTGTTTCCATGGCACATTACTTTTCGGAACATTTGGAATAATATAGTTTGCTCATTGCTGCTGATATTATTCATTTCCAGAACGCTGACATCAGTGATTGATTCTGACGAAATGCTGACGCCTGTCCAGGCGGAATAAGGAAAAAAAGACATAAGGAATAGTAAGCTCTTACTGAAGATAGATTAGGTTTTGTTATAATAAAAAGACCATTTGACTAAAAAATAATCAGGAATTTAACAATCGCGGGGAATACAATGGGTACAGAAACAAACAATCATGCTATCAGTATGTTAAACCGCTTTTTTATACAAAACGGATTTAGTGAGAACTCGTTTTTATCGCAGAGTAATATTGACGAATTTATTTCCACAAACGTTGATGGTTATAGAGATTATCCCGTTTTCATGTATTTTTTTAATGGAAAATATGATGAAAAAACTTTGACCCGTATGTTAAAGATCGATTTTAAAGCCAGGATAAACAAGATTCTGGGAATATCTACAGACAATTATAAGTCCTTGATAATGGTCGAACCACCATTAACAGAGAAGACCGGTATGCTTTCGTATATAAAGGCTATAGATATCAGTTCATTACCTCTGTTATTTAATACGGCTACATTCAGACAGGATTCATTTGAGAAATATGCCATAAATAAAAGAAAAATGTATATGGATGAAAAAACATGGTACATATACATTTTTGTCACTAGAAAAGAATTTCAGCGTAAGGGATATGGAACAAAGCTGATGCGGACACTGATTGACTTTGCTGATAAATACGGTTACAGACTCTGTTTGGAGACAAATCTTAATGCAAATGTACCCATGTATGAAAAGTTCGGTTTTTCACTGATGGATTCATCATTATATAAAAATGAGCTAGAGCACTACGTAATGCTTTATTCCCCGCCGACATATACTGCATGATTATGCGGTATATAAACCATGTTTTAAAAATAATTGTTGACAACAGGAATAAACATGCCTATTATTTACACTAATTATTTTGGAACAGATAAATGATTAGAACTTTTAGCAACAACTATTACTTTTATTACTTCTACTTTGGTACAAAGCAGAAGTAGTTTGTGTTGCGCTAAAAGATCAGTCAATCAATAAGTTAAACCAAAGCACCTCACAAATTACAAAAAGTGAGGTGCTTTTTTTATTAGTAGAAAGAAATGAGGATAAAAAAATGATAGCAGTAATCAAACCCGGAACTACAGATGAACAAATGGAACCGTTAATCAGCTGGCTTGAAAAACAGGAACTAAGAGTCCATATATCCAAAGGTGAATACCAGACAGTGATCGGTCTTATCGGTGATACTTCCAAAGTCGACCTGGAAATGATCCAGAGCCTTGATATTGTGGAATCGGCAACAAGAGTGTCAGAGCCTTACAAGGCATGCAGCCGAACATTCCATCCTGAGGACACTGTTATTCAGGTTGGAGAAAATGGTCCGAAGATCGGCGGCGGTCACTTCGCTATCATTGCCGGTCCTTGTTCTGTTGAAACTCCTGAACAGATCTCATATGTTGCCCAGCGTGTTAAAGATGGCGGTGCACATTTACTCAGAGGCGGTGCATTCAAACCCCGAACTTCACCGTATGACTTCCAGGGACACGGACAGAAGGGTATTGAGATGCTTCTTACTGCCAAAGCAGCGACTGGACTTCCTATCGTGACCGAATTGATGGATATACGTAATATTCCTTTGTTTGAGGATGTAGATGTCATTCAGATCGGTGCGAGAAATACCCAGAATTATGATCTTCTCAAAGAAGTCGGAAAGATGAATAAACCGGTCCTTCTTAAGAGAGGTCTTGCAGGTACTCTGAAGGAACTTCTTATGAGTGCTGAATATATCATGGCAAACGGCAATGAAAATGTTATCCTCTGTGAGAGAGGTATCAGAACCTATGAGTCAACCTACACAAGGAATACTCTTGATCTGTCTGCCGTTCCTGTACTGAAAAAGCTTTCTCATCTTCCTGTAATTGTTGATCCCAGCCATGCCACCGGACATTCTGATCTTGTTTCATCCATGGCGCTGGCCGCAGTTGCTGCCGGTGCAGATGGTCTTATGATCGAAGTACATAATGATCCGAAGCATGCATGGAGCGACGGTCCTCAGTCTATTACTCCTGATGTATTCGACGATATCGCATCTAAGATCAGAAAGATCAGAGAGGTGATCAAAGGATGTTAATCGGTGTTGTGGGACTTGGCCTGATCGGCGGATCTATGGCTAAAGCTTTCTCGGCTCTTCCTGACACTGAGGTTCTCGGAAGCGACAGGGAACTGCTTACTCTTGATTATGCTCAGATGACCGGTGCAATCACCGGACCCTTGGATAAAACCAGAATTCCGGAATGTGATGTCATAATTATTGCCTTGTATCCTGAAGCTACAATTCAATTCATGAAGGAAAATGCCTCAATTATTTCTAAGAAAGCCATGGTATTTGATTGCTGTGGAACCAAACGTACAGTGTGTGATGCCTGTTTCAAAATTGCAGAGGAAAATGGCATTACTTTTGTGGGAGCTCATCCCATGGCAGGTACACAATACTCAGGTTTCAAATACAGCAGTCAGGAAATGTTTAATAAGGCTCCTATGGTTATCGTTCCTCCAAGATATGATGATATTGAATTGCTTGACAGAGTCTCCAGGTTTTTCAAACAGATAGGTTTTTCAAAGATCACAGTGACCACGGCTGAAGAGCATGACAAGATGATTGCTTTTACTTCACAGATGGCGCATCTTGTTTCAAATGCATATATTAAAAGCCCGACGGCTCTTAATCATAAAGGGTTCTCAGCCGGAAGCTACAAGGATATGACCAGGGTTGCCTGGCTCAATCCTGAGATGTGGACTCAGTTGTTCCTGGAAAACAGAGACAATCTGCTGTTTGAACTGGATACATTCATTGATGAACTCAATAAGTATAAAGAAGCTCTGGAAAACAACAATGGCAACGCTCTTTATTCGCTCCTGTATGAAGGAAAACTATTAAAAGAAAAAGTTGATGGTAAATGATTACTTTGAATATACCAATACCGGGACATGAATATGACATCCTGATAGAAAACGGTCTGCTGGATAAGACCGGGGAAAAGTGCAGAGACTTATTACATCATGATGCAAAGGTCTTCATTATTACGGATGTGAATGTAGCTCCTTTGTATGCAAAAAGAGTGGCTGACAGCCTTACTTCGGAAGGAATTATCAATCATACTATCATTCTGCCATCCGGAGAAAAGACCAAGTCTCTTTACTATCTTGAATCGGTATATATGCATCTGACTGACATGAAGGTAACCCGTAATGACTGCATCATAGCACTCGGCGGAGGAGTCATCGGAGATCTGGCCGGTTTTGCAGCTGCAACAATACTGCGCGGAATCGATTTCATTCAGATACCGACAACACTGCTCGCACAGGTTGATTCATCAGTCGGCGGCAAGGTGGCAGTCGATCTTCCGTCAGGTAAAAACCTTGTAGGAGCATTCTATCAGCCGAAACTGGTTCTTACTGACTCTTCTGTTCTTGAAACACTGAATGATCGTGAGTTTGCCGGCGGAATGGCAGAAGTCATCAAATACGGATGTATTTACGATAAACCATTCTTTGACAGGCTTGCAGTTATGAATAACAGATCGGATGTAATGTCGGATATAGAAGAAGTCATAAAAACATGCTGTTCAATAAAAGCCGATGTCGTCACGAAGGATGAAAAGGAACAGGGGTTAAGACGTATACTGAATTTCGGGCATACTCTTGGTCATGCATATGAACTGGCTTATAACTATGAGAAATATATACATGGTGAAGCTATTGCTGCCGGTATGAACATAGCCGCCAGGATAGGAAATATTCTTGGGATTACCGATTCCGAAACAGTCTGCAGAATTAAGAATATAACGGAAACATTCGGACTGCCTGCCAGTATTGAATGTTCACTGGAAGACTATGAAAGGGCAGTAAGTCTTGATAAGAAAGCTGAAGGAAGCAGTGTCACGATGGTCCTTGTTCCGGAGATCGGAAAAACTGTTTTCAAAGCGATAGAACAGAAAGAATTGATCGGTATAATCGAAAAAGCAGAAGAAATCAAATGAATTTAAGAATATCACCTTCAAAACTATCAGGAAGTATCGTGCCGCCTCCGTCAAAGTCGCAGGCGCACCGTCTTATCATTGCCGCAGCTTTGGCTGACGGGGTAAGCATTATAAAAAATATTTCCTTTTCTGAAGATATCAAAGCAACTCTGAGGTGCATAAGAACCCTGGGAGCAGAGTGGCAGATTTCTGATGGGATCCTTACTGTCCGCGGAACAGGCAGGAACAGGATAATTGAATCTGATCTGTTATTTGACTGTGGAGAATCAGGTTCGACTCTTCGTTTCATGATCCCTGTTGTTCTCGCTTTATTTGGACGGGGAAGATTCACAGGACGCGGAAGACTTCTTTCAAGACCTCTTCAGTCGTATTTCGATATCTTCAATGAAAAGGGAATTAATTATGAACTGAACAATGATACTCTTTCAGTTGAAGGAAGCCTCAAAACTGGATTGTATGCGCTCAGAGGCGATGTATCAAGCCAGTTCTTCACAGGTTTATTATTGGCTCTTCCTCTGTTGAATGATGACAGCAGAATAATAAGTACAACTGATCTGCAGTCAGGTGACTATATTTCCATGACGATCGACTGTCAGAAAAAAGCCGGTGTCATTATTGAACAGGGTGAGAACTTATATGTCTGCCGCAGCTCCGTATACAGGTCATTCAATGCTTCTGTGGAATCAGACTGGTCACAGGCGGCATTCTGGTATGCTGCCAATGCCATGGGAAACAGGATTGAGATACTGAATATGAATCAGTCCTCACTGCAGGGTGATAAACAGATACTGGAATTCATTGAATCAATGAAAGATACGGGTGAAACCATACTTGATGTTTCCGATTATCCTGATATAGTTCCTCCTGCCGCTGCTGTGGCAGCATTTAGACCTGCAGACAGTATTACCATGATAGAGGGAGCTGCGAGACTGAGGATAAAGGAAAGTGACAGGCTGAGTTCTGTTTCTGAAGTACTTAGAGCTCTCGGTGCCGATATAACAGAGAATCCCGATTCACTTGTCATCAGATCCAACGGAAGAATCAAAGGAGACTGTACTGTCAGTTCTTTCAATGATCACAGGATAGCAATGATGACTGCCGTACTGGCAACAGCAGCTGACGGGCCTGTTACAGTAAAAGGTGCTGAATGTGTAGCGAAATCATATCCTGATTTCTGGAATGAATACAGACGACTTGGCGGAAAAACAGAGGAAGTATAAAGATGAAACATGTAATTTTTGGAGAATCCCACGGTAATGCGATAGGAGTCGTAATTGAAAATCCTGTTCCCGGAATAGAACTGGACTGGGAGTTTATCAATTCAGAAATGGCAAGAAGAGCACCGGGAAGGAGCAGTCTTTCAACATCAAGGAAAGAATCAGATAACGTTGAGATTCTTTCCGGTGTATACGAGGGAAAAACAACAGGGACTCCTCTTTGTGCTGTTATCCGCAATGAGAATACCAGAAGTGAGGATTACTCAAAATTAATGAATACTCCTCGTCCAAGTCATGGCGACTTTTCCGGTTCAATAAAATATGCAGGCAATCAGGATCCCAGAGGCGGCGGACATTTTTCGGGACGTCTTACAGCACCTCTTGTATTCGCAGGTGCTCTGGCTAAATTAATTCTGAAACAGAGAAAGATCAATATCAGTGCATCCATATCAAAAGTCGGAGGGATTGCTGATCCTTCAGAAAAAGACATTGAAAATGTCATTACTGAAGCAAGAGTGAATAATGACAGTGTTGGCGGAGCAGTCAGATGCTCTATTACAGGTATGCCTGCAGGTCTGGGATCTCCCGATTTCGGGCGGAATATCGAAGGGATCATTTCCCAGTATATGTTTGCTGTTCCTGCTGTCAAAGCTATATCTTTCGGAGCTGGTTTCGGTTTTGCCGATATGCATGGCAGTGAAGCCAATGATCCTTTTATCATCAGAGACGGGAAAATTGTTACTGAAACAAATCATTCCGGCGGAATAAATGGCGGTATAACTAACGGAATGCCTGTTGAATTTGAAGTTGCATTCCGTCCTACTCCTTCAATCGGAAAAGCACAGAAGACAGTCGATATTTCTGAAATGAAAGAGACAGAAATTGAGATAGTCGGCAGACATGACCCATGTATCGTTCCCAGAGCAGTTGTTGTAGTCGAAGCATCTGCAGCTCTTGCTGCATGTGAAATATTAGGTGTTTAAGAGAGAAAAAAATGGAATTAAAAGAATATCGGGACCAGATAGATAAAATAGATGTGCAGATTGCAGAACTGTTTGAAAAACGTATGGATGCATCCGCAGGTATCAGCAAATACAAGAAGGAACACAATATAGGCATTGTTGATTCAGGCAGGGAAAAGGAAGTCATTGAAAATGTTACTTCTCATGTAAGACCGGAGTTTTCAGATGATATCAGCATGCTTTATTCGATGATTTTCAATGTCAGCCGTAATTATCAGAAAAAACTTTCAGGAAATCATTCTGACCTTTATCCTGTCATTCAGGATGCAATAAAGAATACGCCGCAGCTTTTTCCTCAGACTGCCAATGTTGCCTGTCAGGGAGTAGAGGGTGCCTTTTCACAGCTGGCTGCCCAGAAATTCTTTAAACATCCTAAAATAATGAATTTCAATACATTTGAATCCGTGTTTTCCGCTGTGGAAAATGGTTTCTGTGAATATGGCGTTCTTCCTCTTGAAAACAGTTCTGCCGGTTCAGTCAATAAGGTATATGAGCTGATGATGACCCATGATTTCAGTATCGTAAGAGGTACTAGAATCAAAGTGGATCATTATTTACTGGCAAAACCCGGAGTCAAACTCGAGGATATCAAAGAAGTCTATTCCCATGATCAGGCTTTGAATCAGTGCTCTGAATTTCTTTCCGGCCTTAAGAATGTTAATGCTGTGGCATGTGAAAATACGGCTGTAGCAGCTTCCATGGTCAGTAAGTCAGACCGTAATGACATTGCTGCAATCGCATCAAGGTCATGTATGGATCTTTATAACCTGAGCTGTATTAAACCAAGTATCCAGAACAGGGATAACAATTACACCAGATTTATTTGCATATCAAAGAAACTGGAGATCTATCCGGGAGCAGACAGGACAAGTCTTATGATGATTCTTCCTCACAGACCCGGTTCATTGAATATGGCCCTTTCAAGATTCTACAGTCTTGGTCTGAATCTTATTAAGCTTGAGAGCCGTCCTCTTCCTGAGAGAGAATTCGAATTCATGTTCTATTTCGATCTTGAAACGTCTATCTATTCTGAGGAATTCCTTCAGATGATCGATGAACTGGATGATATGTGCGAGGAATTCAGATATCTTGGAAGTTATTCAGAGGTAATTTAATGGAAAAGACATTCGGCTTGCTGGGAGAAAAACTGTCGCACAGTCTCTCACCTGAAATTCATCATATGCTGGGCAACGACAGATATTTTCTCTTTGAGAAAAAGCCTCATGAAGTGGAGGACTTCATTAAGCAAGGTTCTTTTTCCGGACTCAATGTAACGATTCCGTATAAGAAAACTGTTATGAAGTTCTGCTCAGAGCTTACACCTGCAGCAATGGAAGTTGGTGCCGTCAATACTATCATAAGAAAGCCTGACGGGGGTCTTATTGGCGACAATACTGATGTTGACGGGTTCCGTTCAATGGTTGAACAGCTTGATTTTGATCCGGCTGATAAAAATACCTACATATTCGGAAGCGGAGGAGCTTCGGCAACCGTTCAGTATGTAATGAAAAAGCTTGGAGCAAATGTAACTGTTGTTTCAAGGACCGGAGAAACCAATTATGAGAATATGCCGTTCGACGGTGATATTTTCATCAATGCAACTCCGGTCGGAATGTATCCGAATAACGGAACGTCTCCTGTCGACAAAAACAGGTTGATAGGCGGTGTGGCATCACTCGATCTTATTTATAATCCGATCAGAACACAGTTTCTTATGGATGCTGAACACGTTGGCCATTATACCTGCAATGGTCTCAGAATGCTTGTTGTACAGGCAGTTGAAGCTGCCAAAAGATGGGGCTTTGAATGCAATATCGATACTGAAAAGATCATAAGAACGATCAATACAAAAATGAGCAATCTTATACTGATCGGCATGCCTGGTTCAGGAAAAAGCACCATAGGTAAAATAGCTGCAAAGAAACTCGGCAGGGAATTTGTTGATTCTGATCAGGAGATAGTAAAAAGAATTGATATGACTATTCCCGAATACTTTGAAAAGTTCGGTGAAGCCAGTTTCAGAGAAGTTGAAACAGAAGTCCTCAGTGATTTGGGAAAGAAAAATGGTCTGGTTATTTCAACGGGAGGCGGTTGTGTGACCAGAGGCGAAAACCTGCCGTCACTTAACCAGAACGGTGTGGTTTTATTTGTTGAAAGAGATGTCAGTAAACTGGCAAGAGACGGACGTCCGTTGTCTGTAAACGGTGATTTGTCACGTATGTATGCCGAAAGACGTGTTTTATATAATATGTTTGCTGATAGGACAATAAACAATAATGGCGAACTGAATTCTGCAGCGGAATCTGCAATGGAGGCTTTTTATGAAATTGCTGGTTATTAATGGCCCTAATATCAATTTGCTCGGTATCAGAGAACCTGATATCTATGGCAAAGAGGATTATGAAGCCCTTGTTGATATTATTGAGGAGACATGTGAGGAAGAAGATATCGACGTTGATATTTTTCAGTCCAACCACGAAGGTGAGATAATTGACAGCATACAGGAAGCCTATGATGATGAAGTCGACGGCATAGTCATCAATCCCGCCGGATACACTCATACCAGCATCGCCATTATGGATGCTCTCAAAGCTGTTGCTATCCCGTCAGTAGAAGTCCATATTTCCGATGTCAGAAACAGAGAGGATTTCCGCCAGATTTCATATGCTGGAAAGGCTTGTATCAAGACAATATCCGGAATGGGTATCAAGGGATACAGAGAAGCAATTCTCTTTCTTAAGAACTATCTGGATCAGCAAATATAATTTTTTTGAAGTCGCATCAGATTAGACCTTTTCTTTGTGATCTATCCATATACTTGTGTGTAACAGATTAAAGTCGATTATGACTGTGGAGGTTACATACTATGAATAATGATTTCAAAAAAGGCTACATGGAATTTGCTGACAGACTGTTTGCTGAAACTGTCAGAAAGAATATAAATGGGAATGTTCTGATTTCGCCTTATTCCATGTTTACTTTGATGGCAATGCTGTCTGATGGAGCAAATGGAAATTCCAGGAATCAGATCCTAAACGCCATTTCCAATAGCTCTGCAGATAATTCAGTGCTATCTTCTCTTATTTCGCTGAGTGAACAACTTAAGAACGGCGGAAACGCAAAGCTTCACATTGCAAACGCACTTATTACAAAGCCTGAATACGGTACTCAGATCAGAAAAAAATATACTGATCTTCTTAAAAACACATATGATGCTGATGTGTTCTCCAGTGGAAATATCATTGACAGTGTTAATGAATGGACCAATGACAAGACTCTTGGAATGATTCCTGAGATACTTGATCCTGAAGCGCAAATAGATATTTGTCTTATCGATGCCATAGCCTTTGTCGGTAAGTGGATGAGTCAGTATGAAAACCGTCATATTACGGAAGATGACACATTTATGAATGTATCAGGTGAAACAGAACAGGCCACTATGCTTTTCAGCTCAGAACATAAATGGCTTCACAAGGATGGCCTGGAAGGTTTCGTAAAGCCGTATAAGAGCGGAAAGTATGATTTTATGGCAGTTATCCCCGAATCCAGTGAA